>CAUONQ010000142.1:0-4556 GCA_963456995.1 uncultured Campylobacter sp.
GATGCGAAGGTCGTTTGGGTTGATCTGTATCTCGCTATCCTCGATCTCGGGCATGACGGCGACGGTGATTGCGGAGGTATGCACCCTGCCCTGGCTCTCCGTTTCGGGGACGCGCTGCACGCGGTGAGTGCCGCCTTCAAATTTCAGCCGCGAATACGCTCCCGCGCCCTTTACGAGCAAGATCGCTTCTTTATAGCCGCCGACGCTGCCTTCGCTAGTGCTTACGATCTCGCATTTATATCCGCGAAGATCGGCGTAGCGCAGATACGCGCCGAGCAGATCACCCGCAAATAGCGCCGCTTCGTCGCCGCCTGTACCGGCGCGAATCTCAAGAAAGATATTCTTATCGTCGTTGGGGTCTTTAGGAAGCAGTAAAATTTTGATTTTTTCTTCGAGTTGCGGCTTTTGCGTCTCTAAGTTTTTGAGCTCCTCTTTAGCTAGCTCACCGAGATCGGCATCGCTTAGCAGGGCTTTGTTTTCTTCGATCTGATTTAAAATTTTAAGATACTCGCTAGCCGCCTCTTTGATCGGCTCGATACTGCGCTGCTCCTTAGATAATGCCGTCATATTAGCGATATCTGCAGTAACTGCGGGATCGCTAAGCATGCGCGAAAGCTCGTCATAGCGATCCAAAAAAGGCTTTAGTTTATCGGCTAGCATTTAAATTTTATGCGTAAGGGGCGCTTACGCGGCGGTTTTTAAAGAATTTACGAGTTTGGCTAGGCGGCTTACTTTTCTGCTCGCGGTCTGTTTTTTCAAAAAGCCCCTGCTTACGAAGCTATGAAAGCTTTCATTAGCCGTTTTTAGAGCCTGAGTTGCTGCGTCTAGATCCTTGCTCTCGACCGCCTCTCTTACGGCTTTTGTGATATTTTTTACTCTGGTGCGATAAAATCTATTTCGCTCCGTTCTTTTTATGGTTTGTCTCGCGCGTTTTTCGGCGGATTTGTGATTTGCCATAACGTTCCTTTTCGGTTAAATTTGAACCTGCGATTATACGTAAAAAATATTTAATCGACGCTTAATTTAAGTAGTATTTAAAAGTAGCTCGCTTTTAAATTTTTACTAGCCACCAGTCATAATCCGTAGCATGACTAAATTTAAAAGCTATAACGATGAGTATAATTGCGAATATTCCTTTACTAGACGCATATAAACCTAAAGACATGCATAATACTACTATCCAAAATAGCAACCTATACAATTTAGCCTTTTTTGTTTGTGCAACAAGCTTACTTTTTAAATAAGCGGCTTTTTTATCAATACAAATAAAATCATCAATCATATCGCCATTAACTACTTTTTTGCCTATATTAACCGCTATTGCCTTACAATTGTGTATAGTAAAATAATGCGTTCCTATTCCGCTGTCGCTCGTTTCTTCCCCTGTGGATCGAAAGTATTCTACTTTTAAAGTGCGTTTGCTCCAATCATTTTAGCTCGATTAATCATATCTTCTTTCGCTTCGTTAGGATTCCTAGAGCTACCCATTACCATCCATTTCGAAAATTCAAGAATTTCAAAATCTCTAAATTTATCCGTTGCACTACAGAGAAATTTATCAGGTGATGTATAACCTACAACTCCTTTACCTACCACCTGTATCTTTGTGGCTACGTATCCTTTTGGCGTTGCTTTTGGATCAAAATCTACCAGAAGTTTTTCACATATTTTATTTTTATCCGTATCATCAAATGACGAATAACGAAAAAAGTAATCCTTACCGTCATCGCCTTTTATAAAACCGTATTGTTTTTGATCGAGATGCGTTTTGATGATTCCTCTCAAGCACTGGCTCCTTAAAAATTTGTTTGATAAATGAGAATTATACAAAATTTTTGCTAGAATAAGAAAAATTTATTTGAATTGAGGATTTGATAATGAAACTTTTCGGAACGGACGGCGTACGAGGCAAAGCGGGAGAATTTTTGACCGCCGAGCTTGCTATGCGCGTAGCGATGGCAGCGGGAATTTATTTTAGGAAAAATTCCGTTACGAATATGATTTTAGTCGGCAAAGATACCCGCAGAAGCGGCTACATGATAGAAACCGCGATCGTTGCGGGTCTTACCTCGGTAGGCTACAACGTCCGCCAGATCGGACCGATGCCTACTCCTGCGATTGCCTTTCTTACGGAGGATATGCGCTGCGACGCGGGCATCATGATAAGCGCGAGCCACAATCCATACTACGACAACGGCATTAAATTTTTCAATAGCGAGGGCTTCAAACTCGACGAAAAAGAGGAAGCGCAGATCGAAAAAATTTATTTCAGCGACGATCTAATCGCCGAAGCGCGCACCAAAATGATGCAAATTGGCGCCGCAAAGCGCGTAGACGACGTCATCGGCAGATATATCGTGCATATTAAAAATTCATTTCCGAAGCAAAAGACACTGCACGGGCTTCGCGTCGTGCTTGATTGCGCAAACGGAGCAAGCTACAGGGTCGCACCTACCGTATTTAATGAGCTGGGAGCCGAAACTATCGTCATCGGCGACGAACCTAACGGCAAAAATATTAATGATGCTTGCGGCGCACTAAGCCCGCAAAATTTAGCCTCGGAGGTCAAAAGATTACGCGCCGATGTCGGCTTTGCTTTCGACGGGGATGCCGATAGGCTCGTAGTCGTGGACGAAAACGGCGAGATCATCCACGGCGACGCGCTACTTGGAATTTTAGCAGTCTATTTGAAAGGAAAAAATCGCTTAGCAGGCAATAAAATGGTAGCCACAGTAATGAGTAATTCTGCGCTGGAGGATTTTTTAGCTAAACACGACATCGCGCTTCATCGCTGCAATGTAGGCGATAAATTTGTACTTGAGACGATGCACGAACTAGGCGCAAATTTTGGCGGCGAGCAGAGCGGGCACGTGATCTTTGGCGATTACGCCAAAACGGGCGACGGCATCGCAAGCGCGCTGCAATTCGCCGCCTGCATGCTGGATATGAAAAAGAAGGCAAGCGAATTTTCGGGGATGATTAAGCCCTATCCGCAAATTTTAAAGAATTTAAAAATTTCGGATAAAAAGCCGCTTGAAAAATTAAAAGGGCTAAAGGAGCTTGAAGCAAGCCTCAAAGCGGACAAGATCCGCTCGCTCTTTCGCTACTCCGGCACCGAAAACGTTATCCGCCTCTTAATCGAGGGCAAAAACGAAAAACTGCTTCAAAAGCGAATGGACGAGGTCGAGAAATTTTTTACCAAAGCCCTAAATGAATAGCGTTGCGGTGAAATTTTACGGCGCGACAAGCTCATGGCTCGGTACAAAAGGCGCGGACAAAAAATGCAGGCTTTACATATTTAAATTTGGATTGCAAGATGGCTAAAACCTGTATTAAATTTATCTTGCTTTTCGCGGTGATCTTTGCGATCGATCAAACGATCAAACTTCTGTTTTTAAACGGCTTTTCGTGGCAAGGGGAGTTTTTTTCGCTAGAGCTTACGCTTAACCGCGGCGTTGCGTTTTCGATGTTTGCGTTTTTGGGCGAAAATTTAAAATTTATCCAGATTGCGCTGATCTCAGCGCTTGCAGCGTATGTATTTTGTCATAAAAAGCTCTTTTGCGAGCACTGGATGCCGTTTGCGCTGATGCTTGCTGGAGGCTGCTCGAACCTGCTCGATCGCTTCATTCGCGGCGGCGTCGTGGATTACGTCGCGTGGCATAAATGGTTTGAGTTTGCGGTGTTTAATTTCGCCGATGTGATGATAGATCTAGCCGTCGTGATTTTTATTTTTCAGGGCTTACGCACCGCAAAAAAGGAGAAAAATGAAGAGAAATAATTATATCGCTTACGCGCTTTGGTTTTTAGGTGCGTTTTCGTGGATCGCAGCTATGCCGATCGGAGGCGGACTGCATAGAATTTATTGCGGCAAATTTATCAGCGGATTTGCTCAAATCGCGCTATTTTGGCTAGGGAGCTTTACACTATGGTTTTTAGTGGGCTTTTTGTTTTGGGCGATTTGGGGAATTTGGATTTTGCTAGACATATTTTTCGTAGGAATTTGGGTGGAAGATTTAAATGCTTTTGCAAGCGAGACCGAGGAGGACGACTACGAAGGACGTCTAAAAAAAGTCGATGCGCTCTTTGAGCTGTATCAAAAAGGGGCGATTTCTAAAGAGGAATTCGAGGCGCGAAAAGAAATTTTAATGAGAGATTAAGGAGAAAAAATGAGTTACTATTGGTTTAAATTTGTCCATTTTGCGGGTTTTATTTCATGGATGGCGATGCTATTTTATATGCCGCGTCTGTATGTTTATCACGCTGAAAATTTAGACAAGCCTGACTTCGTAAAGGTCGTTAAAAAAATGGAGCGGATGCTGTATCACGCGATCGGCTGGATAGCGATGGCAGTGACGGTTTTTAGCGGCGTTATGCTTATCGTTTTAAATCCGGGGCTTATGAAAATGGGATATTTTCATATAAAATTACTAGCCGGAGTTTTGCTAATCTGTTATCATTTGTGGCTGTATTATTATATGTATAAATTTGAAAAAAACGAGTGTCACAGAAGCGGAAAATACTTCCGTGCGATCAACGAAGGCCCTACGATCATAATG
>CAUONQ010000143.1:0-4528 GCA_963456995.1 uncultured Campylobacter sp.
TGCTAATGGTTTGTATTGATTTTTTAGAATACTTAACTTAAAATTTTGCTAGACGAATGAAAATTTAAACTATTTTGATAAAAGAAATTTTAAAAAATCTAAAGCAAGTTATGTGCTTAAATTTTATCCTAAGCCGAGCGGAATTCCAATTAAAATTTAGCTCAAACCGCCTAAAATAATTCGGCTACAAATTAGCGCGACACGAAAGGCTAGAATCGCGAGCGTTATTAAATTTAAGGCATGCGGTAGAAAATTCTACGCACGCCAAGGCGTTCGCAAGTCGTCGCGTTTAATTAAATCTAGCACCGATACTAAATTCGAAGCTATTTGTATCGTCGTGCGGTTTTTTATTAAGCGGCTTGACGAAGTATAACTGCAAAGGCCCCATCGGCGTCATCCACTCGATACCGGCGCCCGTGCTGTAGCGCTCCTCCTCATTCCAGTCATGATCGCCAATCATTCCGTAGTCAAAAAACGTTACGAAGCGCATTTTAAGCCTATCAACTACCGGAAAGCTTAGCTCAAAGGAGTTATTGAAGCTCTGCATACCGCCCGTCTCAATATAGCGGCAATTATTTGAATTTAAACAGATCTCTTTTTTCGGGATACTGCGACCTTCGTAGCCTCTAATGCTTTTCATTCCGCCTAGGAATAGCTTTTCGTTGATTGGGATCTTTTTATTACCTTCCCACATATAACCCGTTGCAGCTTTGTATCTAAAGATAATGTCGTGATCGATATAATCTCGCAAGCCAAAGTAGTAGTTAAACGATCCTCGTGCCTTGGTATAGTCCATATCGCCGCCAAGACCTGCGTATTCTAAGCTAGCACTTGCGATCATACCGCTTCTTGGTAAGTAATAATCATCGGTGCTGTTGTATGTGATAGACGGGATAATCGAGCTTTTTAAATTCTTGCCATCTAGATAGCCCGCTTTTGCGTAATATTCGTTTAAGCCCTTGATTTCGCTTTTTTCGAGATAATATGTAAGGCTTACATCGGTATTGCGCCCGATCTTGCGACCGCCCGTGATTGAAAATCCGTAAGATTTCTCATCGTAGTCGTCCCAGTCGTAATCGTTGGCAAAGATCGATCCGCCCAAGCTATACTCAGAATCAAACACTCTAGGATTGGTTAAGCTCAAACGTCCGCTTAGCTGATCGTCGCTCTTTTCAACCGAGAACGCGCCGTGAAGGCCGGTGCCAAATACGTTTCTATCGCTGATACCGCCACTAAGTAAAATTCCATCCTCGCTGCCATATCCGATACCACCCGTGATAGAACCTGTAGGGGCTTCTTTGACTGCGACTTCAAGATCGATCTGATCGTTAGAAACGCGGTTTTCTTTAATCTCCACCTCATCGAAATATCCCGTGCGTTTTAAAGAATTTAACGAATCGTTGTAGTCGGTTTTGCTATATAAATTTCCCTCGGTCAGATACATCTCGCGACGGATGACCTTATCCTCGGTCTTATCGTTGCCTGAGATCGTTACGTTTCTAATATAGACTTTATCCTCCGGGATGACTTGATACGTGATAGCGACCGTGCGAGCTTCTTTGTCCTGCTTAGTCTTAGGCACGATGCGCACATAGGCGTATCCCTGATCTGCGACTAAAGTCTCTAGCGTATTCATATCGCGGCGCAAACGCTCAGAATTCATTGTATCGCCCTTTTGAAGCTTAAAATCGTCCAAAACTTTTTCTTTATCAAGCTTGATTATATCTGCAGGATACTCGATATCTACGGAGCTTACGGTGTATTGCTCGCCCTCACTGATGTAGTAGGTAAGATCGGCAGTGTAATTATCCATATCAGCATTAAGTAGTGGCGCCGAAACCTGCGCGTCTAAGTAGCCTTTTTTATAATATTCTTCTTGAATTCTATTTGCGTCGTTAGGAAGCTCGGCGGTTTTTACCTTGCCGTCGTTAAAGCCCCACATCCAGCCCAGTACCTCGCGTTCTTTATTGGCGACGGATGGCTCTATATCGCCATAATCAAGCTTGTCCGCACCTACTAAATTTACCTTATCGATGATGATATTTTCGCCGCGATTTACCTCGATCGTTAGCAAGATGACCGATTTATCGTCATTTATCGGCTTTGGATAAAATTCCACCACGGTGTCGAAAAAGCCCTTGACTTCGTAGTATTGCTTGATACGGGTCTCCGCTTTTTTAGCAGCCACCTCGTCGTAAACCTGACCCGGACGCAAACCGATGAGCTCATTTATCTTATCGCGATCATTGGTCACTACGTTTTTGATCTCGACTTTAGCAATAGTCGGCTTTTCGGTTACATTGATAGTGACCGCGCCGCCTTGTTCGCTGATATAAACGTCGCTGAAATAGCCCTGCTCAAATAGTTTTGAAATCGCAGCATTGGTGTTTTCGCCGTTAAGCTCATCGCCTACTTTAAGACCCGAAATTTGCTGTGCGACCTGTGGAGAGAGATGCCTTAGCCCTTCAAATTTAATGGATTTGATCTGTGCGGCGCACGCCACGGAAATCCCGCCTACTAAGAGTAAAAAAACGCTTTTTTTCATAAAATTTTACCTAAAAACGAAAATAATTTGCGTATAATACCACATTAAAATTAAAACTTGCATATATCAAAAAGGAATTTTATGAAGATAGGAATTATCGGTCTGGGTCTCATCGGCGGCTCGCTGGGGCTATGTCTAAAAAGCACCAAAATAATTAGCGCCGTCTATGGCTGCGACATCAGCCGTGAAAACGAAAAAGAAGCCCTGCGACTCGGACTCGTGCATGAAATTTTAAGTCTGGAGCAGATGAAGCAAAGCTGCGACGCGATATTTCTCGCGATCCCAGTAGAGGCGATCTTGCGTACCCTGCAAGATCTAAGCGACTGCAGAAGTGAAACGACAATCATCGATCTGGGAAGCACGAAATTTAAAATTTTGCAAAACTGTCCTCCGCATATCAGACGAAATTTCATCGCAGCTCACCCGATGGCGGGTACCGAAAACTCCGGCCCGCAAGCGGCGTTTAAAGAGCTTTTAAACGGCGCGGTAGTTGTTATCTGCGACGATCACGGTGCGGACGAAGTGCATATCAAACGAGCGGTCGAAATTTTTTCATTTGCAGGGATGAAGATCGTATTTATGGACGCAAAAAGCCACGATCACCACGTGGCACTCATCTCGCACCTACCGCATGCGATCAGCTACTCGCTCGTAAACAGCGTACTAAAAGAGGAAAATCGCCGCAACATCATAAATTTAGCCGGCGGTAGCTTTTCGGGCATGAGCCGTATCGCCAAAAGCTCGCCGCAGATGTGGGTCGATATTTTTAAGCAAAACCGCACGAACCTGCTGGGTGCAATCGATGCTTTTAAAAACGAGCTTGAAATTTGCGTGCAGATGATTCGTGACGAGCGCTGGGATGAGCTTGAGGCGTGGATGTACGAAGCACGCAAGCTAAGGGATATTATTTAAAATTTCAGCGCGGCTAGACTGCGCGACGAGAGCCGCAAGAGCACGCCTTTAAATTCTAAAATTTCGCTTTCAAATAGCCCGCACAAATTTAAATTTTAATCCGCGCTATCCCGATACAAACTCAAAAATCTATGCATTCTTGCGTAAAAATTTTCTTTGAGGGGAACTCAAGCGCGCAAAGTCTCGCCTTCTCGCCCCAGTGCTTTTTATAAACACAGCCCAGATCGATATTTGCGCCAAATTCCGTAATGACGGGCTTTTTCACCGGCGTGTGCCCGTAGACGTTAAAAATTCCATCATTCGAGCTATCGTCTCCGCGCCCGCTTAGCACGTGAGCGGCAAAGCTTTTCGCACGCTCTGCATCGTGTCTGATCCCCCACGCGCGACCCACTGCTGAGTGCGATACAACGAGCGCACGGCCGCTTTCATCACGCAAATCATACTCCAGGTAAATCGGCAGCCGCGAGACAAACCGCAGATGCTCCTTGCATTGCTTCACGCCTCCGTGACGGTAATACGACGCTAGCGTCGCTTCACCGCCATTATTAAACAGCCAGCTTTCATCCAGGCTGAAAAATGCATAGAGGTCGTTTGAGCTCGTAAATTTGCCCGTCTTTGCGCACCTCAGAGCTGTTTTTGCATTGCTTACAAAGCGCTTTTCGTGATTGCCCATCACCGCGTCATATCCGCGGACGCGCACTAGCTCCACTACATCCGCGCTCGCAGGGCCTCGGTCGATCAGATCACCCACGAAGCAAATTTTACTATCAAATTTACGCGGCAGCTGTTCTATTAACGCCAAAAGCGATCTGTAGCAGCCATGCACATCGCCTATGATGTAGATATTTTCCATAATTTCTCCTTAAATTTTAACGCCCTCGCCTTTTAACGCGCGGGCTGTGATTATAGGCGGCAGGCGAGAATTTCACAGCAAAGCTCTGCGCGAAATTTTAAAATTTCGCGCGCTAGGACTTGGGCGGATAGACCCGCTTTAGGACCTCGGCTACGACGATCATAAAAAGAACGATAGATATTAATGCGCTAAGTAATGCGGAATAGAAGTCAACAAGG
>CAUONQ010000144.1:0-4526 GCA_963456995.1 uncultured Campylobacter sp.
GGTAGTATTTGTCCCAAAATAAAAACTTTCACACCCAAAAAAGGTGTGGAATTTTAAAATTTTATCTTATTTTATGGCTTAAAATTTTGAAATTCAGTCTAGATTTAAGACAGCAATTTCGAAATTTTGCCTTTGGCTGCTAAAAAGAAATTTCGTCATCAAAATTTAACAACAGAAATTTCTTTTTAATGAATGCCGTATCTGCAAAAGATTACCATGAGCTGCTGCAATATTTCAAGGCGCTAAGCGTAAAAATAGAAGATCAGACCGACTTTATACCACAGACTCAAAATAGCGGCTATTTCACCGATAAAAATGAAATTTACAGCGACGATTTTAGCGATACACAAATTCCGAAGAAGAATTTTAAATGGAAGCTTAGGCGGTTTTTTAGTTTGGATTAAAATTCTAGTTCAAACGGCAAGTTCTTAAATTTAGCGAGAATTTCACGAGCAAATAGAGAGTAGGGCAGCGAGACAATACCGCTCGCTGTTATCTCTAGCCTGCCACACAGCTCAAAGTTATGATAAATCAAATCAACTCAGTCATCACTGCAAGCGCAAGGCTATAAAATTTAAATCAGCTCCGTGACCTATCGTTGAAGTCGCGAGGCTGTAGCAAGCAAATTGGTCCCGATACACAGCCGCGACTATATAAAGCCGTGGCAAGTCGAAATCGATATGTCTCGCCGTAGCAAAACCACGGCGAGTTTGGCTAAAGCCTGTAGAGGATCGGCGTATCTAGTCCAAGCCAACAATGAGCCAGTCTTAAAACCCAGACCGCCCAATCCCTACTTCGCCCCTTTAGGCGGCATAAATGCGGTTAGTTTGATATCCTCGCCCGCCTTGTGTTTGTAAAGCTCGATATCTACCAGCGCCGTGTGGGAGATGTTGCCGTTGGCAAGCTCGCTCGTAGGCAGATCGATCGTAAGCACATTCGGATTTCCGTTTTTGCAAAGTCCCTCGGCGTTAGGATCGTACCACGCGCCTTCAAAGATCTGCACCACGCCGCGCATTATGTCGTCGCTTACGTTCGCACCTGCTAAAATTTCGCCGCGAGCGTTATACACGCGCACCAGATCGCCCTGCTTGATACCGAGCTCCTTAGCGTCCTCGGTATTTATTAACACCGGCTCGCGATCCGCGACGGCGTATCTCTTGCGATTTGAGGTGTTGCTCTGCTGCGAATGCAAGCGATCAAGCGGATGCAGGCTAAGCAGATGAAATTTCGCAGGTTTGTCCTTCATACCAAGCCACTCGACGGGCTCGAACCACATTGGATGTGCGCCGTAGTCTTTGTAGTTCATCGCAGCAATCGTATCGGAGTAAATTTCAATCAGCCCGCTAGGCGTTCCCAAAGCCTCCAAAACAGGATCATTTCTAAAATCCTCAAAGCTCACGTATGCAGCACTCTCCGGCGTTTCGTAAAATTCCGTCGGCTCGTTTTTCTCCCACCACTGCTCAAAGCTCGGCATCTGTATGCCCAAAGCGGTGTTTGCGTTCACGGCGCCAGCCGCTCCTTCGTAAAATTCTTTGATCCAGTCCATCTCTGTTTTGCCGCCATCCGTATAGACTTCGGCAAGCCCGTCTGCATAAGCCTTGCAAAGGTCGGTAAAAATTTGATAATCATCCTTCGCGCCATGCTGCTTAGCGACGACCTGCTTCATCGGGATGATGTGCATGTTGGAGTAGTCCCCGCTCATCGTGATGTCGTTACGCTCATACTCCGTCGTGGTCGGGAACACGATGTCCGCCATCTTCGCAGTAGGCGTCCAGTAAATTTCATTCACTACGATGGTGCGCGGTTTACGCCAAGCCTTGATATTAGTGTTGGTGTCTTGATGGTGCACGATAGGATTTCCGCCGACCCAGTAGATGAAGTCAATCTTTGGATAAGTGATCTTTGCGCCATTTGCGTCGATCGTCTTGCCCGGATTTAGCAGCACGTCCGCGATACGAGCTAGAGGAAAGGCGACCTTCGCCGTATTTACCAGCCACGCTTGAGTGGCTTCATCGCCTTGCTTCTGATCCTGCGCAAGCCCTAGGAATTTGCCGTCCTTAACGATGCCGACGCTTGCCGCGTTCATTCCACCGATCACGCCGCCCGCGCAGGTAGGCGCGCCGCCGTTAGCGTAGTGGTAGCTAAAGCCAAAGCCGCCTCCTGCAAGTCCGATCTGTCCTAGCATCGCGCACAAAGTCACGATCATCCAGTGCGCCTGCTCGCCGTGATGAGCGCGCTGGATACCCCAACCCGCCATTATCATCGTGCGGTTTTCGTAAAATTTTATCGCAAGCTCTTTGATCACGTCCGCGCCAATGCCGCAAATTTCACTAGCCCACTCGGGCGTCTTAGCCACGCCGTCGCTCTGCCCCGTGAGGTACGGCACGAATTTTTCAAAGCCCACGGTGTAATTTTGTAAAAATTCCTTATCGTACTTGCCCTGCGAGTAGAGGTGCTGCGCCATGCCTAGCATCATCGCTACGTCGGTGTTCGGGCGAGGAGCGATCCATCGCGCTTTACCCTCGAAATACTTGCCGCTTACGGTTTTGATCGGATCGATGATGATGATCTCTTTGTCGCTGTTTTTTAGCTGCTCGAAATACTTAAATCCCTGCTCGTCCGAGCTCGTCCACGCCACGCGAAGCGTAGAGATCGGATTTAGCCCCCAAAAGACCACTACTTTGGAGTTTTCAAGCACCACGGGCCACGAGGTTTGCTGCTCATAGACTTGATTTGAGCCCGTTACGTGCGGCATGATGACCTGCGCCGCGCCCGTAGAGTAATCGCCCGTGACGCCCGTAAAGCCGCCGCTTAAATTCATAAATCTATGAAGCAGCGTCCTTGAGACATGCACGTTGCCCGTGCTCTGCCAGCCGTAGCTGCCCGCAAACACTGAGTCCGCGCCCTTTTGCTCGCGCGTCTTTTTAAGCTCGCGCGCGACGAGTTTGATCGCGTCTTCATATTTTACCTCGACCCATTCGTCAAGTCCGCGAAGCTCGGGTTTTGGATTATCGGGATCGGCGAGATAGGATTTTCGCACCATCGGCGCTTTGATGCGCGTGTTATAAACGAGATCCGCCATCGTATTTTGAAGCGTATTTGGAATTTTAGAGGTGATCTTCCACGGCGCAGACTTTACGATCTTGCCGTTTTTGACGCTCGCTTTTAAAATTCCCCACCGCGCCGCGGTTAAAATTTCGCCGTTTTTCTTAAGCGCGGTGAGTTTATCCGCCGCGAGCATCGAGCTTGGGATGAGCGGAAGCGCCGAGAGCGTCGCTCCGAGCTTTAAAAAATTTCGTCTTTTCATTTCATATCCTTTAAATTTACGTCCTTGGAGTGCTTTTGCAGATACTGCACCACCGTCCAGCTTTCATCCTTGCTAATTGGCGTGCGCGAAAGCATCGATTTGATGTAGCCCGGCCATCTGTTTGCTTCGTAGCTAGCCGGCTGGTGCAGAGCGTGACAGACGCTACACGAGGCTTCAAATTTCTCCTTAGCGCCCGCAAAAATTTTATCCACGTCGCCGCTTAGCGCGCCCTCGTCGGTGTAGGCGGTTATTTTAACCTTATTAAAGCCGTCCTCTTCGCCCAAGCTCTCGCTTTGAAATTTAGCCTGCTTCGAAAACGCCACCGCGATTATGCGCGCTTTAGGCGTGAAATAAATAACGTTGGGCGCCTTTGGATTTTGATAGCCTGTGAGCGAAAATTTCACTACTCCGTCCTTAACCTCCAAGACCTCTATGGCATTTGTGGGCAGCAGCCTGCCGTCCTTGTGCGACAAATCGCCGCTTACGCTTACCTGCTTTAGCACCGTGCCGTAAAGCGTCTCGCCCGCCTTAACCTCGGCATTTGCACAGCTTGCGATCGCAGCCGCAAGAGCCGCCGCAGCCGCAATAGAATTTAAAAACTTCATGCTTATCCTTTCTTAAAATTTTAAAAACTTCTCGTAAATCTGCCGTATAAAAAGCCCGCAAACATCACGGCCAAAATCGCCGCGAATGCCGCAAACGCTACCTGCGCGCACTGCGCCGCGTCCGCAAATTTAATGCTCGGCACCAGATAAAATCCCTCGCCGTAAAATCCGCTAAAAAAGCTCTGCACATCGCTAAGCACGGTGCCTGCGGGGAAGGACGGGGTGCCCGTGCAGCTTGCGGGGCGAAATAGCTCCGGTAGCAGGCTATCAAGCGGCGCCGCAAAAGGAAATGCGGGCGCTGCAAGGCAATTTGCGGTATCTGCGACGGGGTGCGACGCGGAGCTTTGTAAATAGCCGTATATCGCGCCCGCAAATCCGAGCGCGTAGGCAACGAGCCTTGTTATAAAGCTAAACGGCAGCAGCAAGCCTATAAGCGCGCCCGCGCCCGCTACGGCAAAGCCCAGACGCACGATGGCGCTCGTCTGCGTAGGTGACATAAAAAGGCTGCGCTGAAAGAAAAAATATGATGTCGCAAGATAGCCTGCGCTTATCACAAAGAGCCAAAACCACGGCGTAGCAGTATTTTGCCACGCGTAAATCTTTAAGATCAATCT
>CAUONQ010000145.1:0-4516 GCA_963456995.1 uncultured Campylobacter sp.
CGGCCCCAGCTGGGAGCGCGAGATCAAAATCGTGAGCTTCAACGCCAAAAGCGGGCACTTCGGCCCCTTCAAGCGCGGCAAAAAATTCTTCATCCACGGCAAATGCGACGAAAGCTTCGGCTCGTGGCAATTCGTAAATCCAAAAATCGTAAGCGAGCCGGGCAGGATCGCGCCTAAATACAAAGCCGCGCTGAGCGACGCGGCAGCGCAAAAGCTGATCAAAAAATATCTAAGCGCGGATGCGCTTCTAGGCTGCGGGCTGCGCGCGGACGAGGCGGCGGTACTGCTTGCGCTACACGAGAGCTCGCCGCGCAGCGTGCGGATGCTAGCCGCGCTAAATAGGCAGCTCAAGGAGGGTGGCGCAGAAAATTTCGGCGAGTGCGACTACGTTTCAAACAGCGGCAGAATTCCGAGCGGCAGTGAAATTTTAAATGGCGGAATTTCAAGCAGCGACAAAATTTTAAATGGCGACGGAATTTTAAATAACGGCGAAATTCCAAGTTCGCAAAGCCCCACTACCGCTGAAATTTTAAAGGGCGGATCACAAAATGATGAAATTTTTGGAGGTAAAATTTCAAACTATCAACAAAGCGGCGGAGTTTTTGCCTGCGAAGCAAGGCGCGGTGCGGCGAATGAAATTTTAAGCGACGAAATTCCAAAGAGTGCGGAGACTTCACTCCCCCTAAGCCTCCGTAACGACGAGATTTCAAGCGATGAAATTTTAGACGGCGAGGAGCATCAAGCGCACAGAGCAGAGATTTATAACGATGAAAATTTTGGCGTTCAAGGCAACGAAGATTTTCTTGCCGTATACGGCGCAAAGGCGCGCGGAGATGAAATTTCGGACGACTTTAAAGCCAATAATAATGCAGCTGCAAGCGGCGATAAAATTTCAAACGACCTAGTATCCGACGTCCAAGCAGCGGCACGACCAGCAGACGCTCGAGCCGTAATCGCACAACCCATGCTAGAGCATGTCGCGACCGAGCAGTCCGTAGCCGAAGCCATAGTCGCGCAACAAATTTCAAGCGCCCAAGATGTAGATATGCAACCCGCAGCGATTCAAACTTCAGACGTTCGAATCGCAGATTTGCAACCCGTAACCCCCCAAACTCAAGAGGTAAGTGGAAAACCTACGGCAATCCAAACTTCAAGCCAAGTAGCGAGTGCGCAAGCCGCGACTACCCAAACTTTGAGTGCACAAGCTACGGGCGCGCAGCCTGCGTGCGATCAAACCGAAAATCTTCAGACAGTAGTAGCAGCGCGGATCACAACCGCAGAGCCTACGATCGCTCAGACCGCAAGTGCTGAGGCTGTTCAAGACGCGCTCGCCACACCGATGAGCGCTTTATGCGATTGTGCCGCCCAACCTACGCATTATCAAACTGGAACTATCCAGACCGCAGCCGCCCAAGCTACAACCGCCATACCTACAATCGCTCAAATTGCAAGCGACGCTGGAACTGTCCATGCCGCCGAGGCCATCCGGGCCGCAGTCGTTACGCAGATAAGCGGTGCTACGATTTTGCGCACGCTAAAATTTGTAGAAATTCTAAACTACCTGCAAAAGCTAAGCGCGAAAAAAACGAGTTTTCCGGCGCAAATTTACCCGCTGCGCGACATCTCGGACTGGCTTGTTTCGCTTCCTTTTGAGCCTACGCGCGATCAGCTAAGCGCGATAAAAGACATCGCTAGCGATCTGCAAAGCCCTCTGGCGCGCCGCCGCGTCGTCATGGGCGACGTAGGCAGCGGCAAGACGCTCGTCATCCTCGCGAGCGCGGCGATGAACTATCCGCGCATCAGCTATCTGATGGCGCCTACGAGCATCTTGGCTGAGCAGATTTACGCCGAGGCGCGCCGTCTGCTACCGCCGCAGATCAAAGTCCTGCTCGTAAAAAGCGGCGATCGCGAGCCGAATTTCGCAGACACGCACCTTATCATCGGCACTCACGCCCTGCTCTACCATGAGCTCGCGCCGTCAAATCTAATAATGGTCGATGAGCAGCACCGCTTCGGCTCCAACCAGCGCGAAAAGATCGCGCGCCTTACTGAAAACGGCGAGTTTCGAGCGCATTTCATTCAGTTTAGCGCCACGCCGATACCGCGCACGCTGAGCATGATCCAGTCCGAGCTTGTGAGCTTTAGCTTTTTAAAACAGCTGCCGTTTGAAAAGCAGATCAAAACCAAAATCCTGCAAAACGACGGATTTACGGGCTTTATGCAGGATCTGCGCCGCGAGCTCGCCGCGGGCAATCAAGCGATCATCGTCTATCCGCTCGTGCAGCAAAGCGAAAGCTCGGTCTATCAAAGCCTTGAGGAGGCGGCGCCGTTTTGGAAGGCTCAGTTTGCGGACGTGATGATTACTCACGGCAGCGACAAGGATAAGGAGGAGATCCTGCGCCGCTTCCGCGACGAGGGGCGACTGCTGATAACCACGACGATCGTCGAAGTGGGCATCTCGCTGCCGCGGCTTAGCATCATTTTAATCGTGGGTGCCGAGCGGATGGGGCTCGCGTCGCTTCATCAGCTGCGCGGGCGCGTCGGGCGCAAGGGCCAGGCGGGGCGCTGCTACCTCTACACCAAGCTCAAATCCCCGCCGCAGCGCCTGCGCGAGTTCGCAGCGACGCTGGATGGATTTAAGGTCGCAAATATCGATCTGAAAAACCGCCAAGGAGGCGATCTGCTGGGCGGCTCGGTGCAGCACGGCGCGATGTTTGCGTGGTATGATTACGAAGAGGACGTAACGGCAGCGGCAAAGCAGCGACTGAAAGACATAGGACGGAGTGCGTGAAATTCTACGAGGCGCGATAGAATTTAAACGTAATTTAGTCGCGGCAAAATTTTACGAAGCGAATGCGATTATGAGGTAATGGGCGATCTGATATAAAATTTTAAATTTCACGGCGCAGATTGCATCGGATAAAATTTAGAGCTTCACCAAGCGTCGTTTGCTTTTAATTTCTAAAATTTATGCAACTTAAAGTCAAAAAAAGGAGAGCAAAATGGCTTACGTAACCTTTGATAAGGCAAAATGGCACTGGGGCGCGAAAAATGCGCCGACGGACATCCCGCAGGAAAACGGCGCGACGCACATAGCGTTTTTCTTTCGCTGGTGCATGGAGCGCAAGCTCTACTCCAAGGACTTCGCGGCGGATTTCGCGGACGATATAGCGCGGATGGACGATAGCTTTGATTATCGCGGGTATTTCTTTGGCGCCATGGACGGCGTGCTAAGCAGCGACGAGCTAAACACCGCTGGTAAGGCCTTTGCAAATGCCTACTACACCACGGACCGCACGAAATTTGCCAAAACGCACGGCTGGTATTTGCAAGATTACGACGATTTCGTCGCGCGCAAATTCGGCGATAAAAACTTCGACAACGCCTATTTTTACATAGAAAACTCGCCGCAAAATTACGCCGAGATCAAAGAGATCATCGATCGCCGCTACGAGGAATTCTTGAGCTTCAAGGCGGCGAAGTAGAAATTTTACCGCCGAGCTTAGCCGGTTTAAAATAGACGCCTAAGCCGAAACGGCGTGCGATGTAAATAAGCAGAACCGATGCGAAACGGCAGCGGCAGGGCTTAAAATTTAGGAAAATTTAACTATAATCGCCGCAAAAATTTGAAAATTTTAAAATTTCGCAAAGGATTTCATAGATGATCAAGGCACTCCGCGGTATGAACGATATTTCAGGCGAGCAAGCGCGCATCTACTCGCAAATTTTAAACGTGTGCGAGCGCGTGGCGCGCAATTACGGCTTTTGTCTCATCGAGACGCCCAAGCTCGAACAGACCGCGCTATTTCGCCGCAGCGTCGGCGAGAGCAGCGACATCGTCGGCAAAGAGATGTATGAGTTTAGCGACAAAAGCGGCGATAGCGTCTGTCTGCGCCCCGAAGGCACCGCAGGCGTCGTGCGCGCCTTTATCGAAAAAAAGCTAGACCGAAGCGGCGGCGTGCATAAATTTTATTATCAAGGCTCGATGTTTCGCTACGAGCGCCCGCAAAAGGGGCGCCTGCGCGAGTTTCATCAATTCGGCGTCGAGTGCTTCGGCGAAAGTAGCGTCTATGAGGATGCGAGCGTGATCTTGATGCTAGCTCAAATTTTACGCGAGCTGAATGTCGCCGCAACGCTTAAAATCAACTCTTTAGGCGATGAGGAGTGCATGCCTGCGTATAAAACCAAGCTCGTAAATTTCTTGCAAGAGCGTAAAGACAGGCTCTGCGAGGACTGCCAAAGGCGTATCGACACCAATCCGATCCGCGTACTGGACTGCAAAAATGAAAGCTGCCAGAAAATTTTAGCCGCCGCGCCGCTTATAACTGAAAATTTAAACGACGCCTGCGCCGCGGAATTTGCGCAACTGCAAAGAATTTTAACCCAAAACGGACAAAAATTTGAGATCGATGCGAAGCTCGTGCGCGGGCTTGATTACTACTGCAAAACCGCCTTTGAGTTCGTCTCATCCGAGCTTGGCGCACAAAGTGCCGTAGGCGGCGGCGGGCGCTACGAC
>CAUONQ010000146.1:0-4505 GCA_963456995.1 uncultured Campylobacter sp.
CGTATAGATCGGCATTTTTAAGTAACAGCATATTTTCTCCTTTGCTTTGGATTTTTGATTGTAAATTTTACGTTTTTTAGCCTTCTTAACTGCGATGTCGCGCCGTCATTTTACATCAAATTTGATAAAAACCGGATATTTCGGTTTTGGTCGGCGAAGCAGATTTTAAATCATCGCGATGAAAGCGGCGTATTTTTTGAAAACTTATTTTAGCGGCATATTTTGGGATTGGTGAATTAAATTTAGCCCGCTACGTCAAAATTTTATAATGCTTTGAGAAATTTTAGCGAACCTTGCGGAGAAATTTTATATCCTATTTTTGCTTTTCATGTGGAAATGGCCTATTCATCACAAAGCCGCAGAAGCGCCCCGTGATGCCGTCTCTACGGTAGGAAAAATGCCGCTCGCTCTCAAAAGTGCAGCGCGGATCAAATTTAACGTTTCGTACTCCCGCGGCTGTGAGCTCGTCGCGAAGTGCGGAGTTTAGATCGAAATGCCCCTGCGTTTTGTAGCGCTCGAACTCGCCCAGATCAAGCTCGCCAAGTTCGTAGTTTCGCGCCTTGATATTTGCGCCCACGAATACTTTCAGCTCCGCAGCGACGCAGCCGAAGCGCTCGCTCATCAAATTTATCGCATTGGTGCAGATCCGCTGGCTCACGCCCGCGCGCCCCGCATGCACCGCAGCAACCACGCCGCGTCGCTCGTCCGCGATCAAAACGGGCGAACAGTCCGCTACCAGCACGCACAGCGCCACGCCGTGCAGATCGGTCACAAGCCCGTCGCAGGGCGAGATTTCATCGCTATCTGCGCGTAAAATTTCAACCTTATTTGAGTGGATCTGGCGCATAAATTTTAAATTTCGAGGCGCGATACCGAGCGCAGCGGCTAAAATTTCGCGGTTTTGCGCGACGTTTTGCGGATCGTTGCCTACGTGATCTCCTAAATTTAAGCTTGCGTAGGCTCCGCCGCTTACGCCGCCAAGCCGCGTGCTAAAGCCCGCCAGCACGCGGCGTCCGTCCAATACAAACTCAAGATTTTCTCTGCAAATTTCGATTTTGTCCATCGCACGCCGCTTAATACAGGCTCAAAATTTTATCTACCGTGTCCCACGAAAGCCCATCTTTCCCGCTTGCGGCGCTATCATCACGCGCCGTGTCCGTACCGCAGACGGGCTGTCCGCTGGCAAAGCGTAGCTGCGCCGCGACATATCGCGCTAGCAGATCGGTTTCGATATTTACGCGGCGCCCGATTTGATAGCTCCCAAAGAGCGTATCTTTGAGCGTGAGCGGGATGATCGTAAGGCGAATTGCGCAACTTTGCGCTCCACTCTTTAAATTTGCGCTCAAGTAGTTCGGATCGCGAACGGAATTTGAGCCGCTAGAATTTGGCCCGCGCAAGCTTGCGCCGTTAAAATTTGCGCCGCGCGGCTCTTTACGAGTAAAATTTCCGCCGCCGCCCTCAAGCACTTCGTTTATCGTTAAGCTCACGCCGTCGATCGCTACCGAGCCTTTCGGCGCTAGCAGCGGCGCTATATGTAGCGGCGTGCGGATAAAAAAATCGACACCGCTTGCAAGCTTTAAAATTTTATAAATTTCACCCACGGCATCGACGTGTCCTTGGATCAAATGCCCGTCTATGCGATCCCCAATCCGCATCGCAGGCTCAATATGCACCGAGCCGCGCAGGTTTTGCACGGCGATGACGCGCGCCGTTTCGCTCGAAAGCTGCACCGCAAATCCATCCGCAAAAAGCCGCGTCACGCTCAGGCACGCGCCGTTTACCGCGACGCTATCGCCGAGTGCGGGGCGGTATTTCGCGCGCAGTCGCAGCAAATTGCCGCTAAAGCTCGCAACCTGCGCGATCTCTCTGATCAGTCCGTTAAACATTATGAGCCTTTGGAATTTTTACGTGATATTAGCGTAGAATTTTGAAATTTAAGGTTAAGCGAAGCTCGGCGAGCGCGAAGCCCGCCGAATGAAGTTTGAAATTATTTTTTAGAGACGATGAAATCGGCTAGCGCTTCGATCGATTCGTCGTTAAGTGAAGCTGCTTGACCCTTCATAACGCCCATCATGCCGAATTTTCCCTTGCCCTCGCCCAAGCTGCCGTCTTTGTAGCCTTTCAAGCTAGCGATGATATCTTCCTTGCTTAGGGTGTTTAGCGCAGGTACTTTGCCGCCAAGATAAGGCTTCTCGGCGTTAGCTCCATGACAGGCCACGCATTTTTTATATAAAGTAGCGCCGTCAGCGGCGAATACACTCGAACTAAACGCCGCAACCGCAGCACATGCAATAAGAACTTTTTTCATTCCTATCCTTTCTTTTTAAATTGTGGGTGCAGTATAATCAAAATTTAGTAAATTTCGGTTAAATTTTTGCAATTTGCGCCAAAGAGGCAAAATTCTATCTACTGCAAACTTTAGCATAGGGGCTTGAAGCGGAATTTGCGCTGTAAAATTTTAAGCGAATTTCGCCTTGCCACTTAAATTTCAATCGTATAATTTCGCAGCGAAATTCTAAGGCGAAATTTCATCTAGACGCCAAATTCCATCGCGAAATTCTGCGTAGAATTTTAAAATTTAGTCGTTTTACTTTATGCGCGAAATTTCGCCTCTTTGCATCTTATAAATTTTATCTGCGGCGCCGAAGTATTTATCATCGTGCGAGATCGCAAAGATCGTATATCCGCGCGATTTCAGCTCTGGCAAAATTCGCTCGTAAAACTCCGCGCGAAACTGCGGATCGAGATCGGCCGCAAACTCATCGAGCATCAAAAATTTTCGCCCGTCCATCAGCACGCTTACGAGAGCCAAACGCTTGCGCTGCCCGCTAGATAGGCTCGTGGTGCTAAATTTAGCCCCGTTAAGCCCCACCTTATCCTGCAGGTGCGTGAGCGCCAGCCACTCGCGCGCGATGTCCGCATCACCCGTAGCGTAGTCGAAGAGATAAAAATCGCTGAAAACGGCGCTTATGTTGTTGCTGTAGGCGCGCAGATCAGAGGGTTTAAGAGCCGCGCCGTCGGCTAAAATTTCGCCCGTTTGCGGCGTATAAAGGCCCGCTAAGATCATAAAAAGCGTCGATTTTCCGCTGCCGTTTTCGCCGATTAAAAACACCGTCTCGCCCGCATTTAGCTGCAAGCTTACCCCTTTGATGCCGAATTTCCCGCCGGGATATGAAAAGCCCACGTCTTTAAGCTCCAAGCTGCGCCACGGCTGCATTTGCGCAAGCTCGAAGCCCTGCACGAACGGATCTAAGCCTAACTCATTGATCTTTGCGTAGGCGATCTTGGCGCGCAGCACGCTAGGAAGCGAGAATATGAGCATCATCAAAGGCGCGCGCAAAAAAAGCACCGTAAGTGCGATCGTTACGGCGTTTGCAAGTTCCGCCTTACCGCCGCTGAGCCCAAAATAAAGCACAAATCCTACGGCGCCAAGCATCATCACGTTCATAAAATTACTTGCGAACGCGCCGTAAACCTCGGCTCGCAGCGAGCTTTGGCGTAAATTTTGCGCGTTGGGCAAAAAGTCGTTTTCGTATAGGCTCTTTGCTTTGGCTAGGCTTAGCGACAGCTCCTTGTGCCCCTCGATCGCCGCGGCGTAGTTTTTATACAAAACGTCCTCGTTTTGGCGGTACAGATCGTAATTTTGCATGACCTTTTTCATCAAAAAGCGGTTGAAAATCATCAGCGCGCCTATCCAGACGAATAAAAACGCAAACATCATAGGCGCGATGTATAACACGTAGATGCCGCAAAATAGCACGATCATCGCGCCTTGAATGAGCTCGGAGATGCGCATAAAGCCCTCGGTTAGGCGCGAAATATCGCTGGAAAGGGACGCAAGCAGGTTCGCCTTCGACGCAGCCTCGATACGCTCGAACTTCGTATCGATGATCTGCTTGATGATCTTGGTGCGCAGATCGAACACGAAGTCGTTTTCCATCTTGCAAAGCATGATGCGGCTTAGCACCGAAAGCAGCAAAAATAGCGCCAAAAGTCCGAAAAATAGCGCGATGATGCGCCCGCCTCTTTCGGCGCCGTCAAGTAGATATTTATTGATAAAGCTTAAAATCAAGATCCCCGAGCCGCTGTAAATCGCGTTTAGCGCGAGCATCGCGAGGATTTGTTTGGTATATTTTTTCATCTTTCGCCCCAATGAAATTTGAGCGCAATTGTGGCAAAATTCGCTTGAAAAAACGGTTAAATTTTAAATCCGTTCTCATTTTACGAATAAAATTTTACCAGGGCTGCGTAAAATTCCGCCGTAAATTTGCCCTCTTTTAGCGCGCCAGGAGCGATAAGCTCTATCTGCGTTCCATCCCTGACAGGAATTAGCATATAGGATCAAATTTGACGGATTTAAAATTTGAATTAAATTTAAAAACCTAAAGCGGCAGGGCACAAAATTTAACTATATTTTTAAATTTTATAAACTTTGCCGGCTCTGCTAAAATCCAAATTTAACTCTAAGTATCGCCCTTTTTGTTGCGCTCCGTGATGAATTTAGC
>CAUONQ010000147.1:0-4488 GCA_963456995.1 uncultured Campylobacter sp.
ACCTACAAGCTAAGAGCCGACGGCATGGAGATCATCACGCCGCACGACGCTTCGGCGATCAAGGATCAGGAGATCGTCATCTACTCCGCCGCGATCAAAGAGGACAACGTCGAGCTGCAAGCCGCGCGAAAAAAGGGTATCGTCTGCCTCTCGCGCAAGGAGGCCCTGCCCTTCGTGCTAAAAGACAAGCGCGTCTTCGCAGTCGCCGGCGCTCACGGCAAAAGCACTACAAGCGCGATAACCTCGGCGCTGATAAACGGCTCTGTTATCATCGGCGCGATCTCCAAGCAGTTTGGCTCGAATATGAAATACGAAAACAGCGAAAACATCATCTTTGAAGCCGACGAGAGCGATTCTAGCTTTTTAAATTCCAACCCCTACGTCGCGGTCGTGACCAACGCAGAGCCCGAGCATATGGATCATTACGACAACGATTTGGATAAATTTCACGCGGCGTATCGCGGCTTTTTGGAGCGCGCCAAGATCCGCGTGATAAACGCCGAGGATGAGTTTTTAAGCTCCATCAAGCTCGGCTGTATCAAGCTATTTCCTTCGCGCGACATAACGGATCTAAAGGTGCTACTGCGCGATCATCAGCCGTTTATGAGCTTTAATCTTAAAGAGCTCGGGCGCTTCGAGGTTTACGGGCTCGGAAGGCACATCGCGATCGATGCGTCGCTAGCGATCCTAGCCGCGGCGTGCGAGACGGGACTAGAGCAGATCCGCAAAAATTTACTAAATTACAAAGGGATCAAAAAGCGCTTCGACATCCTGTGCGCCACCCCAAACTTCGTGCTGATCGACGACTACGGCCATCACCCTACCGAGATCAGAGCGACGCTGCAAAGCGCGCGCGAATACGCTAGCCTGCTAGGGCTTAGCAAGATCACGGCGATCTTTCAGCCGCACCGCTTCAGCAGGCTTAAGGCGAATTTAAACGCTTTTAAGGAGTGCTTTGCGGGCGTGGAGGAGTTAGTCGTACTGCCTGTTTACGCCGCGGGCGAGCCTAACAACGGCATCGATCTGAAAGAGGAATTTAAGGGGCTTGGGGCACTTTTTACCGAGCGGGTCTTTAGAAACGGCGAGAAGATAGAATTTAGCGATATTTTCGGCGTCCGCCACATCATAAACGACGGGCTCGTGATCGGATTTGGCGCGGGCGACATCACCTATCAGCTGCGCGGAGAATTTTAGGCTTGAAAACTCTTACCGAATTTATGAGGCAAACTCCGCTGCGGGCGGGCAAGGATAAAATTTGAGATTTTTGGTGTTTATTTTCGCATTTTTATTTATCGCGGCGATCTTTTTCGTGCGGGACGAAATTTTAAGCAAAAGGGCTAAAATCATCGCCACGGCGCTGATCGTGCTGCTGTGCGCGGGGGCGTATCTTTACGAAAGCGCGAGCGAGCGCTCCGCCAAGCTTGAGGAGGAGATGGTTTTTAAATTTAACGCGGGCGCCAGATTAAGATGCGGCGGCACGATAAATTTCACTTCTGAAACGCGCGGCTCTATAAATTCCTCTCCTGAAAAACACGGCGCAGATGCGAAAAATTTGGGCGTGCAAGCGGATGAAGTAAATTTAAACGCGCAGGACAAAGCCGCTTCCGCCGCTCAAAGCTCCACCGCTCAAATGAACGAGCAGGCTTCCGCTGCACAAATAAACGGCGCCGTTTCGGGCGGACAAAATTCCGCACAAAGCCCTACTTCGCAAAATTCCGCTGAGCCGGGACAAAATTTAAAATCTCAAAATTCTACTAAAAATTTAGACGTAGCTTCGCAAAATTCTACGCAGCAGAACGATACACAGAGCCTCACGCCGCAAAATTCCCCGAGCCAAGAAAGTATGCGAAACTCCGCTTCACAAAATTCCGCGCGCCAAGGCAACACGCAAATCTCCGATCCGCAAGGCTCCGCGCAGAATTTTAACGCAGCTGAGCAAAATTCCATGCAAGGCTCCACTCAAAATTCTAAAACTACGCAAAATTTCGACGTAGACAAAGAGCAAGGCTCCGCGCAGATCGTAACGCGGGAGAACTTTACCTACTCCTTTTCGCTGGGCGCTTTCATAGCCAAAAAAAGCGCAGGCGCGGAGTTTAAGGGCAAAACCTACAAGATCGAAGAGTGCGTTTATGATCAGTGACGAACTCTTTACGCGCCTCGATCTGAGCGAGTATCTAGCCAAATTTAAAAGCTTTTTAGCGCGCGAAAAGCCGCTGTTTTTAAGCGGCGATAGTAAGCTAAATTTTGAAAAAATTTCAGAGCTTACGAAATTTGATCTCGCGCAGTGTGAGAGCGTCGCGAACCTAGACGACGCTCTGATGCGTATCTCAAAGCACGGCGTGCTTCATATCAGCGAAATTTACGAGTTTAGCAAGATCATCCGATATTTTTTGTATCTCAAAAGGCAGCCCTTCGAAGGCAAACTCGCCGCTTGGCTTGCAAAGATCGAAATTCCAGAGCCCATCGCGCAATTAAAGGATTATTTCGACGATCAGGGCGGCTTTCGCGACGCGATAGACGAGCGCTTCGGCGCGCTGAACGAGGCTTTTAAAATAAAAAAGGGCGAGATCGAGCAGACGCTAAAAAGGCTGATCTATTCCAAAGCCCTTTCGCCCTATCTCGCCGACACGCAGATCCACTACATAAGCGACACCGAAGCTCTGCTGGTGCGCGGCGGCTTTAATCACGTGCTAAAAGGCAGCGTCGTAGCGCGCTCAAGCGGAGGCTATTTTTACATACTGCCCGACGCGATCGCGGCTCTGAAGTCTGCTCAAAGCGCGATTTTAGATAAAAAAGAGCAGATCGTATTCGAGCACTGCAAGCAGATTAGCGCGATTTTTAATAAAAACTTAGCCTTTCTGAAATTTATAAACGCCGCCTTCGACGCGATCGATGCGCTGATTGCGCGAGCCGCGATGGCAAGAACGAGCGATTACGAGTTCGTCCTTCCGGAGCCCTCGCGCGACATCGTCCTAGACAGCTTCGCCCACCCCGCGCTTAAAAATCCAAAGCGCGTGAGCGTGGAGTTTAGCGGCAAAATTCTGCTTATCACCGGCGTGAATGCGGGCGGAAAATCGATGCTTTTAAAAAGCATTCTAAGCGCGGCGCTGTTAGCCAAATACCTCCTTCCGATGCCTATTCGCGCAAGCGGCAGCCGCATCGGCATCTTTAAGGAGTTCGAGCTCATAATGGAGGATCCGCAAAACTCCAAAAACGACATCTCGACCTTCGCGGGCAGGATGGTTGCCTTTAACAAGCTGTTCGGGCGCAAAGAGATTCTAATCGGCGTCGATGAGATCGAGCTGGGTACCGATTTTGAGGAGGCTGCGAGCCTATACGGCGCAATGATCGAGCAGCTGATAAGCAGCGACGTGAAGATGATCATCACCACGCATCATAAGCGCCTGGCGATGCTGCTGGCGAAAGATCCGCGCGTGGAGCTGCTGGCGGCGCTTTACGACGAGAAAAACAGCGCGCCGAAATATGAGTTTTTAAAGGGCACGATCGGCAAATCATATGCCTTTGAAACCGCGCTGCGCTACGGTATAGCGCAAAATTTGATCGCTGCGGCGCGCAAAAACTACGGCGAAAACAAAGAAAATTTAAACGAAGCGATCTCAAAAGCGATAAATTTGGAGCTTGAGCTAAAACAAAAGCTGGCGCAGACGCAGCAAAAAGAGGAGAAATTAGACGCGTTGAGCGAAGCGCTAAAAGATCAACGCGAGCGCGCGCAAAGCGAGCTGAAGGCGGAGCTTTCAAGACTGCAAAACGAATACTACCGCGCCATTACGGAGGCCAAACGCAGCGTGAGCCTAAGCGACGTGCGCGAAAAGCAGCGCGCCATAAACCGCGCAAACGAGCTCGCACGGGCCGTGCAGCAACCGGAGCTCAGCACTCCCGAGCCGCAAAGCCTCAAGGTGGGCGATCGCGTCAAATACGGAAAGATCAAGGGCGAAATTTTATCGCTTAGCAAAACCCAAGCGCTGATGCTAAGCGACGGCATCAGGCTGCGCGTGCCGCTTAGCGAGCTAAAGCGCAGCGGTGCGACGCCCGCGCCCGCAAAAAATATCAGCATCAAGGTGCAAAAGCCCTCCTCTGCGTCGCTCGTGCTCGATCTGCACGGCCTGCGCGCCGAGGAAGCGATCAGCAGGCTCGATAAATTCATCAGCCAAAGCCTCGTGATGGGCTTTGATGAGATCATCGTCAAGCACGGCATCGGCACGGGCAAGCTCGCGTTCGCGGTCAAGGAGTTTTTAAAATCGCACCCCAGCGTCAAGGGCTTTCGCGACGGCACGCCCGCAGAAGGGGGCTTCGGCTCAAAGGTCGTATCGCTTTAGAATTTAATTTCAAGACGCGTTTAGCTATAAGCTTCGGCTCAAAAGTTTTTCGCCTCAGACGCGAGCGCGAACGATGCGGAATTCGCTCATTTCATCTATGCCTTCGCCGAGGTTTTTCAAAAGCACGGGTGCTTTTAACGTAGAATTTCGC
>CAUONQ010000148.1:0-4471 GCA_963456995.1 uncultured Campylobacter sp.
TTCCATATGCTTTTTAGCTGAACCACGCTTGTAATCGATGATAAATTTCCGCCCTGTCTTGTCTTCTTCGATGCGGTCGATCCGCCCGCTCAGCCGCACTCCGTCAAGCTCGCCTTTTAGCGATACTTCACTACCGCTAAAGCTCCAAATTTGCTCATGCTCTTCCAAAAGCCTAGCTAGCTTTTCTACCGATTTTAGCTCAAGCTCCGCATCAAAGTGCGCGATGCCCGCTTCTCGCGCAAGCTGCGAATAAATAGAGCGAAATTTTTCCATGCTAAATTTCATCCCCGCTCGCTCGTATAAACGCTGAAAACTCGTATGTAAAATTTTGCCTAAAAGCGCATTGTCCTCGCCAAATTTTAGCCCCTCCCTCAGCCCGAAAACGTAGCGGTAATAATACTTCCTCTTGCATTCTAAAAACGTATCCAGTCGCGAAAACGACAGCTCCTCGGCAAAAAAATCATGGCGAGCCACGGGATCTTCTTGTCCGCATAAGACAGGCTTAAATTCCTCTCGCCCAAAAAGCCGTAAATAATCCTCCTGCGAAAATTCCGCGTCTTGTTGCACTTCAAAGCTTTTCAAAAACCGCGAAGGCAATTTCTCGACGCTTTGCAGATAGCAAATCGCACTTTTTTTAGCGCCTCTTAGCAAGCCGTCGTAGTAAAATCTTTGTAAATTTTCGCGGTCTGCATGGCTGATGAGCCCTGCTCTAGCGCGCAAAGCAGAGTTTAAAAACATCTCTCCGCTACTGCGCTTAGGCACCAGATCATCGTTAAAATCGGGAATTATCACGCCGTCAAATTGTAGCCCACGGCTCTCTAAAAGCCCCATTACCGTGACCTTTCCGCCACGAACATCATCGAGCTTAATGCACGAAATTTCTAACAAAAAAAGATCGATCAGATTGCCTAAGTTTAGGTTTTCGTCCTTAAATTTTCGAAGTAAAATTTTAATTAGATATAGCGGCTCTTTTAGCTTTTCTTGCAGCAGCGTGTCGCTAATTTTAGGCAAACAGGCGAGCTTGGTAATTAGCGCCTCGAAATGCTCGAAGCTTACTTGCTTTGTAAAATCGCGCGCGAACTCGCCAAAAAGCGCCTCATCCACTCCCACACTCGCAAAAAATAGATCAAGCTCCTGTGGGTTTGGGCGCTGCAGATACTCATCTGCGCCCTCGCGTATTTTAGAGCACCTAAAGCGATCGCGCCGCTCAGGGCTTTTTGAATACCCATCTTCTTCCTCAAGCTCTATATGCTCCAGCTGCATAGAGTATTTTAGGCTCTCTTGACGCTGCTTTAAAAGCTCTTGCTGTTTTGCTCTAATCGAATAATCGGGCTGCTGCGTACACTTCAAGGGCTCTTGAAACTCCGCAAGATCTAAAGAAAAGCTTTGCTCTCCCGCGCCATCCGTGCGTTCCGCCGAAATTTCGCGCAGAATTTCAAAATTTTCCGTATTTTCAAACGCCCCTGCAGACATAAAATTTAAATCCGTTTTAGAATTTGAAAAAATTTCGCAATCAAACGCAGAATTTTGCTGTGCTAAATTTTGCGATGCAGAATTCTCCAAAGCGAAATTCCCTAGCGCTAAATTTTGCTGTATCGCGGAATCCCCCGTATCCAAAAATTCTCTGTCTGGGCTTTTGAATGCGCGGTAATCTACGCCAAATTTCGGCGTACGCGCCTCTTTTAAGCACTGCGAAATTTTCTCTAGCGTTACGTAAAATAGGCTATCTTTAAGCTTCTCGCCCATCGCGAAATTTAGCATGCGGTGCGAGCCGCGAGCCTTTGCGATGCGCTCGTCGTAAAGTCGTAGCGTGCCGGCAAAGCTCTCGTCGGGCAAAATCACCACGATGCGCTCCGGCGCGATGCCTGCGCGTACGAAGGATGAAATTTTTTCAAAAACATAGCTCGCCTGCAAGCTTCGCAGTTCAAAGCCTCTACACACAACCGCTTCGCCCACGCCTAGCGGCTCTCGGCTTAGAATTTCACCCGTACTAAGATTTACGCGGTAGGTAAAACCTAACTCTAGGCTTATGCCGCAAAGCTCCTCCACCGCGCGCACGGGCTTGGAATTTAAAGTCGTGGCTCTAAAGCTCAACACAACCTCGCTAAGCTCTGCAGCGCGCTTAAAAACTTCGAACTCAAATGCGCTAGGATTGCCGTCGATGTTGATTTCTATCCGCTCAAATCTGCGCAAATAGGACTCGTTTAGCTCATAAAGCGCGGGTAGCGTGATCTCGTCGTAAAATCCATGCTCGCGCAAAATCCTTGCATACGCCCCCGCTAGCTCTCGCAGAATTTCAAAATGCTCGGCGTACCACGCGTAGGTGTCGCTAAGATCAAGCGCATTGATACTCACGCGCTCCGTCGCAAGCTCCTTGAAAAAGCCGAAAAGATACTCGCGGTTGCGCATAAACTCGTAAAGCTCGTTAGGGAATTTAAGCCTCTCGCCCGCGCGCTTGCTCTCGTTTACCGCCTGCTTCATAAAAAGCGCGCGATCTATCTCGCCGCAAGCGACAAGATCCGGTACGAAAAGCGCCTTTTCATAGAATTCCGCCAAAGTAACCCTTGGTGCCAGCACGCCGCCGCTCTCGCCTTGCAGCGCCGCGCGTAGCGCACGCGAGCTGGTGTAGACAAAGAGATTTTTAGAGGGCAAATTTTTCAAAACAAATCCTTTAGAGCGATTCGCAGAACGCGGAATTTTGCGATATTTTAGCAAGAAATTTTTAGTTTGGGCTTTTAAGCAAAGAAGTTTTTGAAAAGCTTGAGAGGTTAAATTTTATCAAGTCAAATTTAGTAAGTTGGATAAGCGTAAAATTTTAATCTGCGGCGCTTTGAGCGCAAAATTCTACCTCGCTCCGTATTAATCGCAGCATATTTCGACGCAAAATTTTACAAGTGCAATTCCATAAATTACAAAGCGGCAAAAACGCGATCAAATTTAAGCGGGCTCAAGCTCGATCTTGTATCCCAGGCTCGGGACGTTTTTTATGATTTCGCCCCCCACTTTATCGCGGATACGCTTGACGAAGGTGCGAAGCGCCGTATCACTCACGGCTCCTTCAGTCCAAACATAACGCTTGATCTCGTCGTAAAGTACCAGCTCGCCCACGCGACTGGCTAGCAGCGAAACAAAAGAAAGCTCCTTTTTAGTAAGCACGATCTGCTCGCCATCCTTCAGTAAAATACGACGAAGCCCGTCAAATACGTAGCCCGCACCCATATTTACGACTCGTACAGAGTCCAGCTTAGACTTCATCAGCGCACTTATCTCTAGCACAAATGCGGCGATATCTACCGGCTTAAAGTAATACCGCTCGACGCCAATCTCCATAACGCCTTTTAGCTGCTCCTCCCTACTGAAGCCGCTAAGCACCACGATAGGGGCATGTGGAAAGATCTGTTTGATCTGACGTATCATCTCAAGCCCATCTTCAATCGGCATTAGAATGTCGGTAATGACGAGATTAGGGCTAAATTTTTTGAATTTTTTCACACCTTCAAGCCCGTTTTGGGCATTGTAAACGTTGTTAAAAATACCCTCAAACGCCTTATGCAGCGAGGCTAGTAATTTAGTATCATCCTCGACTAGCAAGACGTCCAGCTCTTTTAAAGCGCAGCTCATAGCAGACCCCTCAAGGCGAAATTTCAAACGAAATTCTTTCAAATTTTCTCTTTTATTGAGCTTAAAATAATGTTAAGTTAAAAATTTAATTTCATAAAGTAACACAACTCTTATTTTAGGTGCAAATATGGGCGGGATTAAAAAACAAGCGTGAGTAAAAACTGCAGCCTAGGAATGGAGCAAAATTTAAAGTGACGCGAGCTAAATCTTATCGGTGCGAAAGAGATTTAAGAGCGGCTGAAAGTAAAATTTCAAAGCAAACGCAGGTAAAATTTTAAAGTGAACGCAGGTAAAATTTACTACACCGCGGAGCGGAATTTTATTTTAGGCAAATATTTTAGAGGGAAATGAAACAGCACTGATAAGGTTTTAGTGGGTAAACGGCGCTAGATAAAAATTTTACGGACGGCAAGGCAGCTTACTAGCGTAACTTTTAACGGCAACAAAATGGTTCGTCCAATTTAAGAGCTTGAAGCCATGCTAAATGTACCGCAGGATCTGTTTTGAAAGAGCTAAGTACGTCAAGCCAACTTTTAAATTTAAAACGCATGAAATTTAGCCGCGCGCACGCTTATAAGCTAAGCAAACGCAAAATCGCACGAATGAAAAGCATGCGGCGCGCAGCCAGTTTAAATTTAAAATCGCGACTAGCACAGATTCGTTTCATCCAAAAAGCTGCTTAATCCAAAATCACCGCGGCAATCCTCAGTCTGCAAAAATGCGCTTTGCGTACCGCTCCAGCCTGCAATTATCCAGATTGCGACGGGCTTTAAATTTACGACGCAAAGACCGCATTAAAATTTAAAGCTTGCCGTAAATTTAAAATTTTACCGCAAGGCCGCGGTAAAAT
>CAUONQ010000149.1:0-4461 GCA_963456995.1 uncultured Campylobacter sp.
AAATTTTGCAGCGATAATAAAATTTCGCCCGTTAAAATCTATCGCGCGAAATCACTAAGTAAATCTCACTTTAAGGCGCGATAGAAATCATCTAAAAGCTGTGCCTTATGAGCCAAAATCATAGCTTTTAATTTTTACTGCAAATTGCAGACCTGCGCCGCCATAAAGCCCCTTTTAAAATTTTGTATCAACGCAAACACACCTTACGCTAGCCTCGCTCTTTCTTGCAAAAAACACAAGTTAAAATCAACGAGTTTCGCATCGTAAATTTTGGCTCTAACTCGAATTTAATGCGGCGTAAATTCAGGCTCACCAGGCGAAATTAGTCGTAAATCTCAATACGGCTACATAGATTTTATTTTGAGCTGAAATTTAACCTAGCAGAGCTGGACCTCGCTTCGTAACCCAGCTATTCTAACGAGATAATGTAAATTTTAATTTGCAATTTAAAATTTCTAGCGCAACGATACCGGCTTTGGCTCGCGTTTTGCAATTCTAATCTAGCGGCGCGAACAGTTCATAAAATGCCGCGTAAAATTGCAAATTTCAGCGTTTTTTATTCGGCTGGCGAGGTTTGTGCGCGCAAGAACTGATTTGCGAAAATTTTAAAATTTTATCGCTTGCCCCAGCCCGCCTTCAGGGCAATCGCAATGAAATTTACGCTCCGCGTCTCAAGCAAGCGAGCAGTTGCGATGAAATTCTAGGCTATCAGTCGAGATGAAATTTTACGCCGCATTTTAAAAAAATCCCGCGCCTGCCTAACTGTAAAATCCGTAAACCTCGCGCAAAATTTCACATCGCCGTATTACTTAGCAGCTATCAAATATGCTTGTCAAGCGAACGCGGTAAAATTTCGCACTACCCTTTGATACTTGTTCGAAGTAAAATTTCGCGCAGCTGTTTTAACGGTCCATGCTCGAAATAAGCACTCTGCATATCGCGCAGGACCTAGTCGGAATACGCGGCTTTAGCAATCGGTCCTCGGAGCGGGCACGATAAAATTTCGCGTCGCTATTTTTAAACTCGTGCAGTAAATTTCAGCTTGCTGTCGCGAAATTTCGAGCTACCGCCCGCTCACAGGATCTGTCCGAGTGCCTAGTTAGCGCTCACGACGCGGTGCAATCGAAACGCTATCTTTTGTAAAATTTTCTTATAATTCCGCTTCCGATCTCTTTGCTATTGCCGTCTTCGATCATCGTCGCAGCTCGGTCCACATCGACGCTCTTGTCGTTATTTACGATGAATTTTATCTCTATCTGGCGCGAAGCGATCTGCACGGGCTTATCGACAAAGAGCACTTTTATCGGTCTTTGGGAGCTTGCGGCGACATCTTTTACTAAATTTAAAAAATTAGCATAGCTCCAGCTATTCACATTGAGTTTATAAACGTCTGCGACTTCCTTTTGCAGGGCGTCATCGTCGCATTTAACCGGAGCGCTAAACGAAATGCCTTTACTCTTTTCTTCGTCAAATTTGCAAAGCTTATTCGCGGTTTGTAAAATTTTATCTTTATCAAACTGCGGCGAGTTTTGCGTTTTTAGCCTTTCGTAACTATCAGACGCGTATTTTAGGCTATTTTGCAAGCGCTTTTCTTTACTTTCCTCTTCCGAAGCATATGCCTTCTCATACGCGGCGTTAGCCCTGTCAAATTCCGCTTTTAGCACCTCAGCGCTCACCTCGCAAGTCATCTTCACCGCCTGGATGCCGTTTTTGACGCTGATATCTTGCCACGATACCTTCTTGCACTCGCTAGAGCCGTCGATTGCGTTGCCGATAGTCATGGACTTTTGGTGCGGCAGCGTGTATTCCTTGACGATCTTTACGTTATCGTCGCCGCAGCCGCACAGCACAAGCGCCGCAATAACCGCGCCGAAAAATATTTTTGCTTTCATTTTTGCTCCTAAAAATTTGATTATAAAAACAACAAATGCTAAATTTAAAAGCCCGAATTTTAAAATTTCCGCCGATTGGGCCTTGAAATTTGAAATAGAATTTAGCGTAGAATTTTATCGCAAAATAGCTGCCGGGCGGAATTTTACCCGACAGCAAAGTCTTTTTCTGCGCGGAATTTACCCCTCTGTGCGGATGATCCTTACCGCTTCGACCATATTTTTTAAGCTAGGGCGAACTTCTTCCCATTTGCGAGTTTTTAGGCCGCAGTCCGGGTTGATCCACAGCTGCTCTTTCGGAAGCACCTCAAGCAGCGCGCGGATCTGGCTTACGAGCTCCTGCACACTAGGAATTCGCGGGCTGTGGATGTCGTAAACGCCGGGGCCGACCTCCTGCTTGTAGCCGACCGATCTAAAAATTTTAAGCAGCTCGTTGCCGCTGCGAGCGGTTTCGATGCTGATTACGTCGGCGTCCATCGCCTCGATCGTTTTGATGATGTCATTAAACTCCGAATAGCACATATGTGTGTGGATCTGCGTCTGCGCCTTGGCTGCGCTAACGGCGAGCTTAAAGGCGCTGACGGCAAATTTTTCATACGCAGGGATATTTTCCGCACGTAGCGGATAGCCCTCTTTAAACGCCGCCTCATCCACCTGAATGATTTTGATACCCGCGTCTTGTAGATCCGAAATTTCATCGAAAATCGCAAGCGCAAGCTGTTTTACGATCTGCTCGCGAGGCTTATCGTCGCGCACGAAGCTCCAGTTCATCATCGTAACCGGGCCCGTTAGCATGCCTTTCATAATCTTTTTAGTGCGGCTTTGAGCGTATTTGATCCACTCTACGCTCATCGGATTCGGGCGGCTCACATCGCCGAAAAGTAGCGGCGGCTTCACGCAGCGGCTGCCGTAGCTCTGCACCCAGCCGTTGGCGCTAAACGCGTATCCGCTCATCTGCTCGCCGAAATACTCGACCATATCGTTACGCTCCGGCTCGCCGTGAACCAGTACGTCCAGACCAATCTCATCTTGAAATTTAACGCAGTCGTCGATGTAGGCTTTGATGTCACGCTCGTAGGCTTCGCGGTTGATTAAGCCCTTTTTATAGGCATTTCGGACTTGTCGAAGCTCAGCAGTCTGCGGAAAGGAGCCGATCGTAGTGGTAGGTAAAATTCCATAGCCTAGCTCCTTTTTCTGCACCTTGATGCGATCCTCGTAGCGATCGGCGCGCTCGAATTTATTTAAATTTGCGGCGCGGCTTTGAACTCGCTCGTCATGAATAAGCGGCGAGCTAGCGCGGGTTTTAGCGGATTTTTGATTTTCCTCGTATGCCTTCATACCGTGCTCACACATCGGAATTTCAAAGAAAAGATGGGTCAAAATCGAAATTTCGCTTAGTTTTTCGACCGCGAAACTTAGCCAGGATCTAATCTCAGCGCTTAGCTTGTCCTCGTATTTTAGCGTGAAAGGCACGTGCAAAAGCGAGCAGGAGGTGCCCACATAGATACGCTCCTTAGGCACGTAAGCTTCGATGGCTTTGAGTTGGGCTAGCTTTTTGTCGATGTCGCTCTTCCAGATATTGCGCCCATCGATCACGCCCGCGAAGAGCACGGTCTTGGCGTCTTTTAAAGCTTGAAGCTCTTTTTTGATATTCTCTTCGCTTGCGTAAACGAAATCAAGCCCGATCGCCCAAACATCGGTCTTTACTATCTCACGCACGGCCTCGGTCGCATGCTCGAAATAGGTCATAAAGATGATTTTTACGTTGCTTGCGGCCTTGCTTAGGCGCTGATAAATAGGCTCAATCTTTGGCGCTAGCTCAGTCGCGCGATCCGTTACGAAAATCGGCTCATCGATCTGAACTATAACCTCGCTATCAAGCTCGCTAAGAAGCTTTAGTAGCTCCTCGTATTTTGCGGCAAGGGCGCCCAGGTGCGCGAGCGGATCGCTTTTGTCGCTTGATTTGCTAAGCGCAAGATAGGTGATAGGTCCGATTAAATTTATCTTTAGCGCGCAGGAGTCCTTAAAATCGTTATTCTTCGCGGCCTTGTATTCGCTTAAAATTTTACTAGGATTTAGGCTAAATTCCGTATACGCAGAGATCTCGGGCACGATATAGTGGTAGTTTGTGTTAAACCACTTCGTCATCTCCATCGCGACTGCGTCTTTACTGCCGCGCGCCATCGCAAAATACTGCTCATGCGCCGAAAGAGCCGCGAAGCGCTGCGGGATTACGCCAAAAAGTACGCTGGTATCGAGCATCAGATCGTAATATGAAAAGTCGTTTACACTAATTAGGCCGCTCCAAGCATCCAGCTGATATTTGATGTGGCGATCTTTTAACTCTGCGGCGACCCGCTCTAGCGCGTCATAATCGCACTTACCCGCCCAATAGCTCTCCAAAGCCTTCTTTAACTCGCGCTGCTCTCCGATACGCGGAAAGCCCGTAACGTAACTTTTCATCTCTATCCTTTGAGTAAAATTTTGGTATGAAAGTGTTGATTTTATCTAAAATTTCTTTTGACGTCATTAAAATTTTAACCTAATCTCGAAAATGAACGAAATTTTATAT
>CAUONQ010000150.1:0-4438 GCA_963456995.1 uncultured Campylobacter sp.
AATTTAAAGACCAAATTTAGAGATAAACTTAGCCTGCATTAAATTTCAACACTACGCTATTTAGTTTAAATTTACGCGCTGTACCGCGGGAAAAAACAGCGCGTAAATTTTAAAATTTTGCCGCACGCGGCGCAAAATACCGCTAAATTTACGCTACGCCTTTTTCGGCGTGATCAGCATATTTACGTAGCGCCCCTCCAACGCGGGCGCCTTATCGCGATCGGCAACTTCTACGAAAAATTCGTCCCAAATTTTATTGAGCAAATTTACGCCGATTTCCGGGCTTGACATCTCGCGCCCTTTTAAAAATACGCGAAGCTTGACGTGTTTGCCGCTACTAAGGAATTCTTTCGCGTGTTTTACTTTGTAATTAATGTCGTTTTGAGCGATTTTGGCGGACAGCTTGATCTCTTTGACCTCGATGATTTTTTGCTTTTTTTTCGCCTCTTTGAGCTTTTTTTCCTGCTGATAGCGAAATTTGCTGTAGTTCATAACCTTGCAAACGGGCGGCTTTGCATCGGGCGCTATCAAAACCAGATCCACGCCCTCTCGCTCGGCGATTTGTAGCGCCTGCGCCTTTGAAATTATGCCGTAAACCTCGCCGTTGTCGCCTATGCACCTGACTTCGCTAGCCGGAATGTCCTCGTTTAGAAAAACCTCTTTTTCTCTGCTCAAAAATTCACCTCGTTTAATTTAGCTTTTACGAAATTTAAAAACTCATCCAGCCCTAAATTTCGCTGTTGGCGCGCCCTGCGATCGCGCAAGGCCACGCTGCGAGCCGAAACTTCATTATCGCCTAGGACGATGATGAGCGGCACCTTCTGCTTTTCAGCCGTTCTGATTCGTTTATTTAGCGTCTCGTTTTTATCTAAAATTTCGCCGTCAATGTCCGCTTCGCGCAGCAAATTTAAAATTTCCTTCGCATAGCTTGCGTGCGCCTCACCGATCGGCACGATCGATACCTGCGTAGGACAGATCCAAAACGGAAGCTCGCCAGCGGTGTGCTCAAGCAAAATCCCCACGAACCGCTCGAAGCTTCCCAAAATCGCACGATGCAGCATCACGGGCTGCTTTTTTTCATTATTTTCGTCGATGTAGCCAAGCTCGAAGCGCGCAGGCAGGTTAAAATCGACCTGCACCGTGCCGCACTGCCATTTTCGACCGAGCGCGTCGGTGATTTTGATATCGATCTTAGGTCCGTAAAAAGCGCCGCCACCCTCGTCTAGGCCGTACTTTAAGCCCTTTTCGTCAAGCGCGTCTTTTAAGGCCTTCGTCGCGATCTCCCAAACCTCGTCGTCGCCGACCGCCTTTTGCGGTTTCGTCGAAATTTCAAGCTCGTATTCAAAACCGAAAGCCTTCATCAAAAGCTCGACGAAATCTAAAATTTCATAGACGTTTTCTTTGATCTGGCTCGGCATCACAAACAGATGCGCGTCGTCCTGCGTAAACTCGCGCACGCGGAAAAGTCCGTGCAAGACGCCGCTTTTTTCGTGGCGGTGCACGACGCCGTACTCGCAAAATTTAAGCGGCAGATCGCGATATGAGCGGATCTCACTTTGATAAACCTTGATATGACCCACGCAATTCATCGGCTTGATACCGTATTCTTGCTCCTCGATCGTCGTAAAATACATATTTTCTTTGTAGTTGCTGTAGTGCCCGCTGATCTTCCATGCGTCGGATTTTAAAATTTCAGGGCCGCGCACCGGCTCGTAGCCGCGCTTGCGAAGCTGCCTATAAAGACGCTCCTCAAGCTTTATGCGCATCCTCGTGCCCGCAGGAAGCCAGATCGGAAGTCCCGCACCGATCTGCTCGTCGAAGGTGAAAAATTTCATCTCGGCTCCAAGCTTTCGGTGATCGCGCTTCTTAGCTTCCTCTAGCATCGTAAGGTGCTTTTTAAGGCTATCTTTGTCGGCAAATACGACGCCGTAGATGCGAGTTAGCATCTCGCGCTTCTCGTCGCCGCCGAGATACGCTCCCGCGATGCGTGTAAGGGCGAAATTTTTCAAAAATTTCGTATTTTGCACGTGCGGGCCGCGGCAGATGTCCTCAAACTCGCCCTGTGCGTACAGGCTAACCGGGCCTTCCGGGATGCGCTTTAAAACCTCCTGCTTAAGATCGTCGTTTGCATATTTTTTCGCGACCGCCCCTTTTGTGGAGGCTATCTTTTTAATCTCTAAATTTGCCTCGGCAAGCGCGCGCATCTTTTTTTCGATCGCCCCCAAATCCTCTTCGCCGAGCTTCTCGCCGTTATCTTTGCTGACGCGGATGTCGTAGTAAAACCCATCCTCGATCGCGGGTCCCACGAAAAATTTAGCGCTCGGGTAGAGCTCGCGCACCGCCTGCGCCAAAAGGTGTGCACAGGAGTGGCGCAGAATTTTAAGCGCGTCCTCGGAGTTATCGAAATATATCGGCTGTGCCTCGTTAGCGCGCTCGCCGATACTTTGAGTATCATAAATTTCACCGTTAAGTTTATATGAGATAATATCGCTCATTGGCTTGTTTCCTTTTTTACCGAATTGTCTTTCTTACACTGAAAGAACGAGAGCTAATTTTAGCTAATCAATCCTTAACGATAAATTTAAAAAATATTAAAATTAAAATTTTTGATTCTTTTCTCGCAATAAAAAATACACAGCGTTCGCGCAAAAAGCACAAATCACCATCACACTTGCGAGCAAAAACGGCTTATTCGCTCCCACTGCACCCACGATAAACGAAATAGCCCCGGCGATGGCAAACTGCGCAGTCCCCAGTACCGCCGAAGCTGCGCCCGAGTTGCCGTCCTTATACAGCGCCATCGCAAGCGTCGTGGCGTTAGGCGCAACAAAGCCAAGGGACGAAAGCAATATGAAAAGCGAAGCCTCAAAGCAGATGAAAGGAAGGTCAAGCATAGAGCATGCGAGCAAAATCAGGCTCGTCACAAGCATCGCTATTATGCCGAAATTTAATAAAGCTGTGGGTTCGCGATTTTGCACGAGTTTGGCGTTCAGCGCCGATACCAAGGTCATCCCAAGGGCATTTATGCCGAATACCGCGCCAAAAGCGCGCTCGCTAAGCCCGTAATAGTCCAAAAATATAAAGCTCGAGCCCGTTATATAGGCGAAAAGCGCGCTCATCGCGACTGCAAACCCTAGCGTATAGCGCATAAATTCTTTATTTCGCAAGATTATGCCGTATTCGCCAAGCACGCCTTTTACGCTAAGAATAGAAGTCCCATCTATCTGCGCGCTCTCGTCGAGTCCGAAAAATATAAATGCAAAAAGCAAAATTCCAAGTGCGAACAAAATCGCAAAAATCGCTTGCCACGAGAAAAAATCTAGCACAAATCCGCCTAGAGTTGGTGCTAGCATCGGAGCTAGCGAGCCCACGACCATCATCAGCGCAAACATCGCTGCAGCCTCGTGCAGCTCGAATTTATCGTTAATTACGGCTCTCGCAAGTACCACTCCCGCGCAACCGCCCAAAGCTTGCAAAAATCTAAAAAATATAAACGCGTAAACGCTATCAAAGCTCACGCAGGCAAGCGACGCACATATAAAAAGCAAAATGCCTGCGTATAGCGGCTTTTTACGGCCGAATTTATCGCTTAGCGGCCCATAAACGAGCTGTCCTAGCGCAAAAGCGATGAAAAAGCTCGCAACCGATAGCTGAGTGTAAAACTCGCTCGTAGCAAAGCTTGCCTTTACCTTTTCCAGCGCGGGCAGATACATATCGGTAGATAAGGGCGCCAGAGCCGACATATAGGCGAGTATAATCACCAGCTTAAATTTAGCAAATTTACTTTGTTTTTCTTTAATCATCGTTTTTCTCAATTATTTTTAGGCAGAGCTTAAATGTGCGCACGAGCGCGTTTAGATCCTTAAATTTTTGCGGCAAAAGCTTAGCAATAAAATATATCGGACGCAGCGCAAGTATCGTAGCCCACGCACTTTGCACTACGCCCTGCCCGCCGCTTGAGGCGTAGGCGCAAATGCCTGCGCGCACCAAGCCTTCGCTCAGCCCTTCGCGACAAAGATCATAGACAAACAGCAAAAAATCTCGCATTTTGGCTTTTTGCAGATCACCGCGCTCGCCGCGATTTTCAAAATCTATAAATTTCATCTCGTCATTTTTTACTAAAATGTCGCGCAGAGCGGGTCTGCCGTGTATGAAGCCGCGCGAATGCAGCTGTGCTAACGTCGTGGCATAGCCCTCAATAAGCGCCACGCAAGCCGCCTCATCCGAGCTTTTTAGCACCTCGTCCACCGGCGTGCCGCCGTCTTTGAGTACGAAAAAGCTCTCGTCTCGAAGCACCAGCTGCGGCACAGGCGCGCCGGCTGCGTACAGGCTCTCGCATTTTAGCGCTTCGTAATCGAAAGCGGCTTTCGGATTTGCTTTGAATATTTTCGTAAGCAATCCGCCGCGGATGCGCAACTCCGGCTGCTTAAGCCAATAT
>CAUONQ010000151.1:0-4436 GCA_963456995.1 uncultured Campylobacter sp.
CTAAAATATCTTAAACTTAGGCGTAAATTTACGCGGCGCGGCGGTAAAATTTCAGCCTGCGTTACAAAAATAAACGCAAAAGTAAGGATTAATGAAATTTGTTATATTATACGCGCATTTTTAAGAAACGAGGCGAAAATGACCGAAAGCTGCGTATCGCAGATCTATTTTGCAAAAAAAGGCGAGCTGACGCCGCAGATGAGAGAGGTCGCGCAAAGCGAGCGCATGGACGTGCGGGCTTTGTGCGATCTGATCGCGCAAGGAAGAGCGATTATCCCCGCAAACGTTAATCACAAAAGCTTAAAACCCATTGGTATCGGGCGCGCGCTGCGGTGCAAGATCAATGCAAACATCGGCTCCTCGGGCACGACGAGCGATATTAAGGGCGAGCTGGAAAAGCTTGAGGTCTGCTTAAAATACGGCGCCGATACGGTGATGGATCTAAGCACGGGCGGCGATTTGGACGAGATCCGCGCCGCGATAATCGAGCGCTCGCCCGTACCCATAGGCACGGTGCCGATCTATCAGATGATCCATGAGCTGGGCGATATTAAAAATTTAAAAACGAGCGCTATTCTTAGCACGATCGAGAAGCAGGCGCGGCAGGGAGTGGATTATTTCACGATTCACGCGGGCTTTAAACTCGAGTTTATGCCGATGCTATCCCGTCGCAAGATGGGCATCGTAAGCAGAGGCGGTTCGCTGATAGCGTCGTGGATGATGAAATTTCATAAACAAAACCCCTTCTACGAAGCGTTTGATGAAATTTGCGATATCTGCGCCGCTTATGACGTATCGCTATCTCTGGGCGACGGCTTGCGCCCGGGTTGCTTATACGACGCGACCGACAAAGCGCAGCTTAGCGAGCTTGAAATTTTAGGCGAGCTAGCCCTGCGCGCGAATGAAAAAAACGTACAGGTGATGATCGAGGGTCCGGGACACATCCCGTTTAACGAGATCGAGCTTAATATGCAGCTAGAGCGCAAACTCTGCCGCGACGCGCCGTTTTACGTGCTGGGGCCGCTTCCGACCGACATCGGTGCGGGCTACGATCACATCAGCTCGGCTATCGGCGGGACGATGGCTGCGTATTGCGGCGCCAGCATGCTCTGCTACGTAACGCCGAAGGAGCATCTGGGGCTTCCCAATGCAAAAGACGTCAGAGAGGGCATAATCGCGCATAAGATCGCCGCTCATGCCGCGGACGTCGCGCTAGGCAAAGCGGGCGCGATACAGCGCGATCACGAGATGAGCGATGCGAGGTATAATTTTGATTGGAACAGGCAGTTTGAGCTTAGCTTCGATCCTGCGCATGCGCGCGAACTGCACGACGAGAGCCTGGGTGATGAAATTTACAAAGGCGCGGAGTTTTGCTCGATGTGCGGGCCGAAATTTTGCGCATATAAAATCAGTAGAAATTTAACCGAAAATAAGGAGAAAGAATGAGTAAAGACGAAGTCTTAAATTTGCTTAAAAGCGTGATCTATCCGGGCTTTTCTAAAAGCATCGTGGATTTTGGATTTGTAAAAGAGGTCGAGATCGGCGATAGAATTTTCGTAGGGATCGAAATCCCCAGCGCCAAGCCGGAGATCGCCGCAGAGCTCAGATCGGCGGTGCAAAAGGCGCTCGGCGCGGACGTGGAAATTTTAATCAAACAGCCTAAGATCGCCGAGGAAAAGAGCAACTCTCGCAGCGGCAAAAATATCGCGCCGCAGATCAAGCATTTCGTGATGATCAGCAGCGGCAAGGGCGGTGTAGGCAAGAGCACGACGACGCTAAATTTAGCCATCAGCACGGCGAAGCTCGGCAAGAGGGTAGGGATTTTAGATGCCGATATTTACGGACCGAATTTGCCGCGAATGCTAGGCGAGGATAAGACGCAAGCAAGCGTCGTAGGCCAGAAGCTAAAGCCGATCTTAAGCCACGGCGTGGAGATGATGAGCATGGGCGTGCTGATGGAGGAGGGCGCGAGCCTCATCTGGCGCGGCTCGATGATAATGAAAGCGATCGAGCAGCTGCTAAAAGACGTGGCGTGGAGCGATCTGGACGTGCTGTTTTTGGACATGCCTCCGGGCACGGGCGATGCGCAGCTTACGCTCGCTCAGAGCGTGCCGGTGACGGCGGGCGTGTGCGTCACGACGCCGCAGACGGTCGCGCTGGACGATAGCGCACGCGGGCTTGATATGTTCGAAAAGCTTCACATCCCGATCGCGGGCCTTATCGAGAATATGAGCGGCTTCATCTGCCCCGATAACGGCAAGGAGTACGATATCTTCGGTCGCGGCGGCGCACAAAAGCTGGCGCAGCGATACAACACCGAAGTAATCGGCGAGATCCCGATCGAGATCGCTATCCGCGAGGGCGGCGACAGCGGCAAGCCGGTAAGCTTCTACGCGCCCGATTCTTTAAGCGCGAAGCGCTACGAGCAGGCGGCGCGCAAGCTGTGGGAGAAGATCGAGAAGATCGACCGCGAGGAGCTGGCGGATAACTCCGCGATTCAGCCGGTGATGGACGGCAAGAGCGCCTGCTCGAATTAGGACTTTAGCGGGCGCGGCGTCAAATTTCGCGTGGAATTTTGTAGCTCAGAATTCCGCGTTGAAATTCCACCTCGAAATTTTGCGACGATTTTACGAGATCGGTAAAATTTTTGTATATAGAATTTTGTGCAGAGTTTCGTAGCATTAAATTTCGAACTAGAATTTTACCCAAGCTTCGTTGCGTGAGATTTTAGATAAAATTCTAAGCGTGAAATTTTACGGCGGAAGTTAAATTCCAAACGGACAATTCAGCGAGGTAAAATTTGCTTTAGAATTCCGCTTCGGAGTTTTAAATGTAAAATTTTAAGCATAAAGCTTTGCCGCGGAATTTTAAAATGTGAAATTTTATCGCTAAAGCTCTGTTTTAAAATTTTAAGATGGGGCTTTAAAATATGAATTTTAGGCTTGAAATTTTATCGCGCCTAGCTTTTTAGCGGTAGCCACAGCATTGCGCTAGTTTAAAATTTTATTTCGCCGGGCGTTGTGGCGGTGGAGTTTATCTGCAAAAGCCTCTGTAAAGTTTATTTGGAATGGAATTTTATCTGTAGTGATTACGGAAGGAAATTTTTCGCGCAGCTGAAATTTATACAGCTGGAATTTATTCGTATAGGCTGTGGAGCCAAGGCGGCAAAATCCCTAAGCCTAGGGATTTTAGGTTTAGAGATTTTACTTTTATACAAAATAAGAAAGGTCGGTAATGAGGTTTTTGATTATTTTGGTGCTTGCATTTGCGGCGTTCGCGCAAGAGAGCAATATGCAAAAATGGGCGAAAGAGATTACCGCGGACGCGCAGATCCCGCAGGATAAGTTTTTGGCGTTTTATCTGAATAAAGATGAGCCTAAGAAAGTGGTTTTCTCTGAAAACGTCGATCGCATCAGCGTCAATTACGAAGGAAATTCCTTTCATGAAATCCCATCTCCAAATCTTATGGCGTATTGGGTCGGCGAGTTTAATTTCGACGCAGATGTCGAAAAGATGGTGCTAGGAGATTACGGCTGGTCCACGCTGGTAATCGCCGTGGACGGCACGGACGTGCTAGGCGGAACGTCGAGCAATCAAAAGCGCCCGCTTACGTATAAATTTAGCAAGGGCAAGCACAAGATCGAAGCGTGGTTTTTAAATGACGCGCATTCTAGCGAGCTTTTTGTGGATTTTAAAGACGTAGAGCCCTTTTATCGTCAAAAGGACGCCGTAGCCAAGATCCCTGCGGATAAGGACTACGACCTGTGGCTTGGCGCGATCTACGAAAGCGCGCAGATGAATAATCGCGTCAAGCTAAATTTAGCCAAATCCGCTAAGCCTATCGTGCTGCTGCTTAGCTCATATCGCGCCGTGGAGTGGGAGATCTCAAATCCTCAAAATAATGAAATTCTAGCCGTGTTAATTTACAACCCCATAAGTAGCGTCCGTGGTGTAAGCGGTGCGCTTTACGTTGAGGACTACAGATACACGGAGGCTGCGGATGGGCTTAAATGCGAGTGTATCTCGGGCAATGTCTTTCACTGCGACGGCAGCGAGATTTATGATATGAACGGGCGCGTAAACGGGATATTTGGCAGAGGCCTAGGGGCGTTTGCCGGCAAGCACGCCGTAAATTCCTTAGACCTACCGGGGCTTGTTATTACTCCAAAAATTTTAGACGAAAGTAAAGCTCGCCTACTCTCTGTAGAAGCCGACCGCAAGAAATGCGAAAGCACACCGATGGATGATGTGTTTAGGTAGGATGAAATTTAAAATTTGGAGGAAAAAATGAGTAATAAAGATGAAGGCAAAATCGAGTCGCTAAGTATTTCTAAGAGCAATAAATTAAAAGATAAAACTGATGCAGAAAATGCCTCAGATAAAAGTGACTTGGTAGAAAAAAGAGTAATTCGAATATTTAAGATATATTCTTTGAC
>CAUONQ010000152.1:0-4300 GCA_963456995.1 uncultured Campylobacter sp.
ATCGTAGTCTCTTTGATTGAAATCGCTTAAATTTGCGTTTTCGTTTGAGTTTAAATCCCGTTTTTTAACATTTTTATTCCAGTTTTCAAAATTTTCCAAATTTTATCCTTCTGTTTTCTTTGCTTTTTTGTCATTGCGGTAAACTTTGCAAGCGAAGCAATCTGCCGACAGTGAATGCTATAAAAATCTCAGTCCTCTTCTCTTGCCTTTAATTTGATTGCTTTTACGAATTCTATATCCACCTTACTTAAGCAGCTATAAATTCCCCGTGAGTCTTTAGCCGCTTCACTTACTCCAGTCTATTCGTAGATCAGCTCATCGATAAGAGCAATCTTAGAGCTTTGCGTTACGGTATTAGAATTTTCGTCTATCGTTATCTCTTTATAGTTTAGATCAATGCTTTTGATATTATTATCCGCAAGCGAGCCTAGCTCTCCTTAGTCGGTAATGCCGTTAGAATTCGTATCTTTCCAAATTTTAAGTTTGTTAAATATCTCGCCCTTTTCATCTATTACGTTGTCGCCATTTAGATCATAGGCTTTTAGGGCTTCATAGCCGTTGGTCGCTTTTTTTATCGGTATATCCGTAGATGGTATTTGAAATAGTATGATTTCTGAACAGTTCATTTCCATTGTCTATTTTACCGGACACTATCCCTCAAACAGATCAAAATTTTATCCGCAAACTGCCTAAATTTTAAAACTCAGCTTTTTGCAATGGGCGATTTAGAATTTTAGAAAGAGTGGGGGCGGAAGCGAGGATAAAATTCATATGCTTTGCGTAAATTTTACATCGTAGTATTCGCGCAGAAACGGAAAGCAAAAGTAAAAATTTATCGGGTAGCGCCTTTTTTGTGTGCTTAAGCAATACGATTTGCGCTTATAATTTTCCCCAGATACTACATCATCTTAATCGCGTGCATTAAACTATCACCATTTTTGCGTAGTCTTATTTTACGCAAGCATACGATGAAATTTCAAAATTTCAAATTTTACGCCGCGAATTACTAGCTATTGCCGCGCGATTATATTATTATGTATATGTATTTTAATTGTGGCAAAATTTAACCCGAGCGATTCTAATATTTTGGTCAAAGCGCCGTATTAAATTTAAAATTTATCTCAAAAGAGAACCTGCCTTAAGAATTCGATAACCGATCAGCTTGCCCCTTCTCGCGCCAAAACGACTTTGAAGGTTTTTAAAATAATGACGATGTCGTTCCAGATCGACCAGTTTTTCATATACCACGTATCCATGCCCGCCCTGGTCGCAAAATCCACGTCGCTACGCCCGCTCACCTGCCAAAGCCCAGTAATACCAGGCTTGACGGATAAGATAAGAGATGCGTATTCGCCCATATCCTTGCGCTCGTATTGCGCACACGGGCGAGGGCCTACGATGCTCATTTCACCCTTTAAGACGTTGATCAGCTGCGGAAGCTCATCGAGCGAGCTTTTGCGCAAAAAATCGCCCAGCTTCGTGATGCGCGGATCGTGCTCGTATTTGTGATATTTTTCAAAATACTCCACCTCTTGCGGATTTTGCTTTAGGTACTGAGCTAAAATTTCATCACCGTTCTCTTTCATCGAGCGAAATTTCAGGCAACCAAACGGCTTGCCGCCAAATCCCATCCTTTGGTGCGAAAAAAATATGCGCCCCGCGGGCTCTTTTAGCTTCATCATCAGCGCGATTACGCCGAAAATCGGCACCAGCAGAGGAAGCGCTAAGAAAATTAGCGCCAAATCAAGCCCGCGTTTAAGAGCTAAATTTAAAGGGCTTTTCAGAGAATTTCGTATCGCAAAGAGGCTGGTGCGCGAAGCAAAAACGCTGTAAATATCCGTCTGCGTGAAATCGTATGAGCGCAGCACGGGGGTGAATAAAATTTCTTTGTTCTTTCTGATATTATGCTCGATAAGCTCGTTCAAGGCTTTCGCCCCAAGCCTGCTTCCGCCGATAAACAACACGTCGTAATCGCCGCCAAGAGCTCTAACATATCCTAAATACGCGCTCTCTAAGACGGCGCTCTCAAACTCTTCGCCCTCGCCTAAAATTTTCGCCCTCTTCTGCCATAATCCAAATTTAAAAAGCTTCCTTTTCGTTATGAGCTTAAAAAGCGGCAAAACTACCGCCATAAAGGCAAAGCTTAAAATAAAGCTGGCGCGCGAAAATTCGTAATTGACTTTGATTAGAGCAAGTAGCGCTAGGCTTAGCAAAAGCCCCAAAAAACAGCTTTTTACTAAAATTCTGCTCTCATGCCAAAAATCATACCTTCTCGAATAGATCCCCTGATAGAAAAATAGAAATATCATTATGACATAGGACGGCGCGAAGCCCTGATACCTGCCGATGTCCAGCAGCACGCTATCGCCGTAGAGCAGATTTTTAAGCACCACGGCAAGTCCGAAGCAAAGCCAGATGACGAAAATATCGACCGCCAAGATTATCAAAACGCAGAGTTGCTTTTTCATCCTAACTCCTATTAAAATCATCTTGCAGGCGCACGATATCATCCTCGCCGGTATAGCTGCCTACTTGAGCCTCGATTAGCACGACGGGGATTTTGCCCTCGTTTGCGAGGCGGTGGATCTCGCCCATCCTAATGAACGTCGATTCATTCTCGCGCAGCAAGAAATTTCGCTCGCCCACAGTCACGGTCGCAGTGCCGCTAACGACGATCCAATGCTCGTTGCGATGGTAGTGCTTCTGCAGCGATAGCCGCTTACCGGGCTTAACGACGATACGCTTGATCTTGTAGCCGCGCTCGTCTTCAAGCACCGTGTAGCTGCCCCACGGACGGTGCGTTGTTACGTGCACGCGCGCTAGATCGCTATCCTTCAGCCGCTCCACCACCTGCTTTACCTTTTGGGTAGAGCCCTTTTTGCATATGAGCAGGGCGTCTTTGGTATCGACGATAGCGAGATCCTCGACGTCTATGGCGGCTATCGTACGGCCCGAGCCGATGATGAGATTGTTTTTAGAATTTAGAGCGATATTTTGCTCGCGTGCGGTGTTGCCATTCGCGTCTTTAGGCAGCTCGGCGTCTAAGCTATCGAAGCTTCCCAGATCGCTCCAGCCGATATCTGCGGGCACGACCTTAGCAAGGCTCGTGTGCTCCATAACTGCGTAATCGATGCTATCTGCTGGGATCTCTTGCATATCGTCTAGTTTAATTCTAAGCGGATTTTCTGCGTTAGAATTTTCGTACGCGCGGACGCAGGCTTCGTAAATTTCAGAGCTCTGCGCCTTTAGCTCGCTCAAAAATACGCCCGCTTTAAACATAAACATGCCGCTGTTCCAGTAAAAATTCCCCGCCGCTATGTAGCTTTGCGCTGCCGCAAGTTCAGGCTTTTCGTGAAATTTTAACACGTCCTCGCCGTTTGCTTCGATATAGCCATAGCCCGTATTTGCATCCGCAGGCTTGATACCAAACGTCACCAAAAATCCCTGTTTTGCAAGCTCGTTCGCGCGCAAGACGCTGTTTTTGTACGCCGCTTCGTCTTTAATAAGATGATCGCTCGGCGTTACGAAAACGATCTCCTCGGCCTTTAAGCTCAAACACGCAAGCGCGATTGCAGGAGCCGTATTTCTACCAACCGGTTCGAGCAAAAATTTTACGCCGCGCGCGCCTAGAGCCTCAAGCTGATCGAGCGCCAAAAAATACTGCTGCTCGTTCGAGACGACGAGCGTGCGCTCGCATAGCGGGGAGTTTCGCTCGTAGCTCATCATAAAAAGCGAGCGATCGTCAAAGAGGCGCACGAACTGCTTTGGCATAAGCGTGCGGCTGATGGGCCACAGCCTCGTGCCGCTGCCGCCGCTTAGGATTATATTAGTCATTTAGGCCGTCCTTAAATTCCTCATATTTTTTCTCGACGTAGCTTTTGATCTCGGCTTCAAAGCGCGCGCGCGAAAATTTTAAAGAATTTTCTCTGATTTTTGCAGGCTCAAATTTATCATAATTTTGCTCAAATTTAGCTACGGCGGCGAGCAGCTCCTTTGTATTTTGCTCCATAAAATACAGCCCGCTCTCGCCATCAAGCACCGTCTCGCGAGCGCCGCCGCGCCCGAAGCAGATCACCGGCGTACCGCACGCCTGCGCCTCTACGGGCGTAATGCCAAAGTCCTCCTCTGCGGCAAAAACAAACGCCTTAGCCCGACCCATAAGATCCACCATCGTTTCATCGTCTGCGAAGCCCAAAAGCTCGACGTTTTTGCCCGCTTTTGACTTAATTTTCGCCATATCGGGGCCGTCACCGATAACTAGCAGCTTTTTATCCGTCTGCGAAAACGCCTCGACGATGAG
>CAUONQ010000153.1:0-4296 GCA_963456995.1 uncultured Campylobacter sp.
CTACGTCGTAAGCGGGCAGATGAGCGGAGCGGCGCAGATGGCGGCTCTGGCGGCTCACGCGATCGGCAGCGGGCTCGTTAGCGTCGTTGGTGAGGGACCGTTAAATCTAAGCCCGATTTTGATGCAAAAAAGCTCATTCGATGCCGCGCGGGTCGTAGTCTGCGGCTGCGGGCTGGGGGAGCGAAAGATCGATCTTGCCGCGCTGCGGGGCAAAAGCTGCGTCATCGACGCCGATCTGTGCTACAAGCGTGAAATTTTAAGCCTGCTTAGCGATAACTTAAATTTAGTCATAACGCCCCATCCGAAGGAGTTTTGCTCGCTCTTAAAAATCGCGGGCATCGCAGATATTAGCGTGAGCGAGCTGCAAGAGCGGCGCTTCGAGCTTGCGCGGGCGTGGAGCGAGAAATTTAGCGGCGTACTCGTGCTAAAGGGCGCAAACACGCTCATCGCGCAAGAGGGCATCATCTACGTCTGCGACAAAGGTAGCGCCGCGCTCGCAAAGGGCGGCAGCGGCGACGTACTCGCAGGGCTCATCGGCGGGCTGCTCGCGCAACATTACTCGCCCCTGCAAGCCTCAATCTGCGGCGTCCTAGCCCACGCACTCGCTGCGCGAGCCTTCGCCAAAAACTCCTACGCGCTAAATCCGCTCGATCTCATCGAGGAGGTAAAATGGTTGTGAAAAAGCTCGCCGTGCTTTTTAGCGGCAGCGGCTCAAATTTGGAGGCTATTTTGCAGAAGCTGCACGGCAAGGTTTTTGGCGAAACTAAGATCGAGGTCGTGCTAACGCTAAGCAACAAAGCGGACGCGGGAGGCATAGCAAAGGCCGCGAAATTCGGGCTAAAAAGCGTGATCCTAAATCACAAAGAGTTTGCTAGTCGCCAGGAGTTCGACGCCGCGCTCGTACGCGAGATCGAAAAAAGCGGTGCGGAGCTTACGGTGCTTGCGGGCTTTATGCGCATTCTAACGCCCGTTTTTACGAGCAGGGTTCGCGCGATAAATTTGCACCCGTCGCTGCTGCCGCTTTTTAAGGGCGCGCATGCGATAAAAGAGAGCTTCGAGAGCGATATGAAGGTGGGCGGCGTGAGCGTGCATTGGGTCAGCGAGGAGCTTGACGGCGGCGCGATCATCGCTCAGTGCGCATTTGAAAAGAGCGCAGGAATGAGCTTCGAAGCTTACGAAGCCAAAATCCACGAGATCGAACATGAGCTATTGCCGCAGGTGGTCGTAGAAATTTTGTGCCAAAGCTAAATTTAGCGCAGAAATTCACACTAAATTTAAAAACAAAATTTCATGGAATTTTGTAAATTTTAAAGTTTGCCCTTTAAATTTTGAGAGCGAACTCTAAGCGCTAAGCTTTAAAATTTCGTTCGGGTAAAGCATGGAAAAAATGACCGCAAACGAACTGGAAAAACTAAGGCTCGGCATCCTAAATGAGGCAGAGCAGCACAAAGGTACGGCGTTTTCGATAATAGTACTAGCGGTGCTAGCCTCGGCGCTGTGGCTATTTTTCAATTTTAGAGATCAAGAAGCAGCAATAGGCCCCTGCTGGATCATAGTGGTATTTAGCTGCGGAAGCATCTCTTTTAGAGTAGTGAATAAAGATGCAAATATAGTGCGCGTATTTATCTTTTGCACCTTGCTGTGGATGCTTGCCAAAGGCGTAGAAATGTGCGAGAATGATACCTTGCGCTTCGTCATCGCACTCGTAACCATCTGCCTTTCTTTGTTTAATATCGCAGGAGCCGTGCTGGAGCGGATCAAATATAATAGATCCAAAAAATTCGTCCGCGCCTTTAAACGCCGATATATCGCGAGCCCAGGCTACCGCTACAAAATTTCAGGCTCGTTTCGGCCGGCGTATCTGCGCCCTAGCGGCCTGTTTCCGGACGGAGTAAAATATCTTGATTGCGAAGATAAAATTTCCGGCGTTTATGACGGAGTATTTTTCAGCTATGCGGATGTTTGCGTGCCCCACACCGACGAACAATATAACAGCAGAGGTGTTTTTCTGCGCAGAATTTAAAAAGCGCGTAAACTCGGCGGCCGTGATCCTGCCTTCGCTCAGCGCGAGGCCAACACTTGGCGGACTTAAGAAGATCGCGATGGATGATAGCGAGTTTAGCTCCGCATTTAGCGTATATAGCGCCGATGCGGTGTCTGCAATGTACGCCCTCACGCCCGCCTTTATGCGGCGCTTGCTTCGCTTTAGAAGCGGTGCCGGCGGATCGATCAGATTAAGCTTTTCCGGCAGAAACGTCTGCATTTTCATCCGCACGGGACACGATAGCTTCGAGCCTAGCGTAGATCGCAGCGTACTTAGCGCAGGTCCCGCCGCGTCTATCAAGCACGAGCTTCTATTCTTTCTCTCCATCGTAAAAAGTCTGAAATTAAACGAAAATATCTGGCAGGATTAAATTATAAATTTGACCTTAAATACGCAAATACGGAGGCTTTGCACCGTCGCGGAATTTTAAAATTTAAAAGTACTATTCCCGGCTCGGCGCCGCTATGATTTAGAATTTTCGCGACAAGGTTTTGTGGACTTTGCCGCAAGGCCTATTGCATTTGCGGCGGAGAGCGAAGTTTGAAATCTATCGCGATGAAATCCCATACGATTTATAAATTTTTACGGCCCGCATAGAGGGATTGAGCACTTCTCCGTACCGAATTGAGCGAAGATGGATACTGATATGGCGATGATTGCACCGTACGCTTTCCATAATGGAGATTACCACGCTGCCTATCATCGTGCCGCAAACGCTACTTTTCCAGCCACGGGCCCGCGTTAAAAAAATTGAGTGCCGATCGCGGCAATGATAGAAGAGATAATTTACTCATATTTTCATAGTTTATTTCCTATCCTAACGCTTTTAAAAATCGACGATTAAAAAAGCTCATACAAAAGCCGGCCACACATTTAATCTACCTCCAAGCATTTTTAAGCGACAATATGAAAATCAAATTTTCGGAGTCCTCAATGACGATTTACGAGTTAAAGCCCAAATTTCAAAATTTACTTCGTCCGTTAGTAAGACTCCTTTACGGCGCGGGCGTCAGCGCAAATCAAGTCACGATCGCAGCCTGCGCCATTTCCGTTCTGCTGGGCGGACTTCTGATAAAATTCGCCGAAGTTTCAACACTATTCTTTCTGCTGCCCGTTTGGATGTTTTTGCGTATGGCGCTAAATGCCATCGACGGCATGCTGGCTCGCGAGTTTAATCAAAAAAGCCCGCTGGGCGGCTACCTGAACGAAGCCACGGACATCATCTCGGACGCCGCGCTGTATCTGCCGTTTGCCTTCGTAGCGCCGTTTGACTGGGGTGTTATAGCGCTCGTTATCTTTCTATCTTTTATGAGTGAGTTTTTGGGCGTTCTAGGGCAGGTGCACGGTTGCGGTAGGCGATATGACGGGCCTATGGGCAAGAGCGACCGCGCGTTTATATTTGGGCTTATCGGTACGATATATGCGCTATTTGGGCGACTGCCAGAGTGGTTTAGCTGGGTGCTTTACGCCGCGATATTTTTACTCGCACTTACTTGCGCAAACCGCGTGAGGATGGGGCTAAAAGGCGGGGAATAAGGCGCCTCGGATGAGTATAAATTTAATAGCTATCTCCAAAATCTACGCAAGGTAAATTTGTCTAAATTTGATATAATTGCAAAAGTTTCAGGCTCGCCTCGGCGCGGGCACGCAATCGTTATAAATTTGGGCTTGTTTAAATTTATGAGATTTTTTGAGGCGAGGATAAAATATCACGACGAATTTGCCTGCTTAATTTAGGCGTTTTAAAAGACGCTCGGCGCGTAAAACGCGCTCGGTTAATTTCGAGCATTTTATCAAAGGCAAGTAGCAAAAGCGGCAAATTGCAGGCATTACTTAAACCGTATCTGCTTTAATCGCCTAAAATTTATATCTAAAGCGCTCGTTTTCGGCGAGGCGGGTAAGAAGCTCATTTGCCGAACGCAACGGTAAAGTTGAGGGCGTCACAAAAAATGAATTTGAAAAACAAAAGAGTAAAAAGGATACAAGATGAAAAATTTTTTAGCGGTCGCGCTTGATTTTATCCTTTGCCGCATCACGATATTTATCACGGGCGTACGGCCGCCGCAGGAGCTTTTAAACATCGGCGACGGCACTAAAATTTACTACGCAAACCACGCTAGCCACGGCGATTTTTTGCTGATTTTCGTCTCGCTACCATACCGCGCGAGAAGGCGCGTGCGCCCCGTCGCGGCGGCGGAGTACTGGGAGAGCGGGCCGGTGCGCAGATTTCTTGCTAAAAACGTATTTAATAT
>CAUONQ010000154.1:0-4275 GCA_963456995.1 uncultured Campylobacter sp.
CTGATGATTTTTTAAAAATCTAAAATTTTGCGCGATTACAACTGTGTTGAGCGCGTGTCATACGTAAGGGATTTAAAATTCTATGAGAGGCGCAACTACAGAATTTTTTAAAAGTAGCGGAATTTTAAGAAGTACAAGGGAGCATTCAAATTTTCGAGTCAAAATTTAGATTGATTGGAGGTTGACGAAATTGGGTAACAGAAGCGAGATTTTGCGGATCGCTCCGCAAAATTTAAAAGAGATTATTTTAGCTTGTCTAGTTCGATGATGTAAGGCACCGAGTTTACTCCAGCGCCGAAGTATTTGGCAGCTAGGGCTTTTGCAGCGTTTAGCTCGGCGGCGCTTACGTCTTTGGCACCTGCTTTGTTATCTTCAGCGTAATATTTTTTAAAAACCGCTATCTTTTGCTCGTCGGTTTTAGCATTTTTGATCTCTTTGTAGATGAGCGCGGATTTTGCGTGGCCGTCGTCGCCGTGAACGGAGGTCATGACGATATCGACATTGTTATTTTTTAGAGTTTCTTCGATCCTTGCCATCTCTTTGCGGCAGAATGGGCACAAAGCGTCTGTTAGCATCAAAATCGTAGGCTTTTTAGGATCGTTTCCTAGCTTGATAATATTGTCTTTACTCTCTGCTTTGAAGACCTTACTTAGCTGTCCTGCGATGCGGTCTTGTTTGATCTGCTCCTTATAGACTACGCGTTTTTTAGGATCGATGATATCGGTAAAGATCAGATCGCCTTGGGTGAAGATGATCTCCTCTTGCGACATATTGCCTTGAGAGATTTTTAGAACGACCGCCTCAACGCCCTTTGGCTCGTTAAGTGGGATGCGCTCGGCGACCTTTATTTCGATGCCTTGAGGCGCGCCGCCGTAGATGGATAGAATTTCGCTGTCGCTTAAAGCCGCGTTTAGGCTCGCTGCGAGCGCAACTGAAGTTAAAATAGCTTTTTTCATTTTTTTCCTTTGCAAAAAATTCCGCGCATTGTAGTGCAAAATTTTAAATTTTTACTTTTTCAAATAGCGTTTATTGTCGATCGTCACGATATTTCCCATCTTATCGAGGTATTCGAGGTAGCAGATGACGAATTTTCTACTAAGTCCCAGCTCCTCTTTGGCGTTTGTGACGTTTACGAAGCCCTCTTTTTCGATGATTGCGTAAAGGCGCTTGATCGCTAGGGCTAAATTTTCGGCCTCGACGAAAAGATTGTGCGCGAGACGGACGACCTTTTTGGCGTATGTTAGCTTTTTTAGCGCGTCATCGCCGCTTTCGCGGTCGATCTCTAGCTCATCGTAAATGTTATACGGCGCAAGCGGCGCGATGCCGCCCTTTTTGATGAGATCAAAAATTTTACTTTCCAGGCTCTGCTTAAGCGCGTCAAAATCCACTCCCGATTTTACGTAAACCCCGCCCTTTTTGGAGACGATGCCGCCTCGCTCAAGCTCGCTAAGCGCGCGCGCGGCAAGATCTTCGCTAGCCCATGAGAGCTTTAGGGCGATCGAGGCTGGCGAGAAGATCGCGTAGTCGTTTTTTGAGACGATAAATTTTATGAGGCTTTTTACGTCCTCGATCGCACTTAGATCGTAAACGCATAAATTTGCTTCGTCAAAATACGTCCCCTCCAGACCGCGCGCGATCTTTACCGCTTCGTCGTACTCCATTCCGAAGCGCTGATACGCCGAAAATAGCCCGAATCCATGCTTGTGAAAGAGGCTTAAAATTTTAAACGCTTCGGTGAAATTTCGCTTCAAAAGCGCGGTGAGAAGCACGGCTTTGCTCTGCTTTTTTAGCGGCTCGACTACGGCGTTTAGCACGCGTCCGCCGCCGATTACGCGCGAGTTTGCCAGGCAGACGAAGGGCTCGTCAAATTTCAAAAACATCGTTTTGTCAAATTTAAAGCTCACGAGCTTCTCGCCGCTAGGAAGTTCTTTTAAAATGAGTGCTTTTGCCGCGCTTTGCTTGCTTCCTACGCAAAACAGCACGTCTTGGTTGTGTGAAATTTCGCCGCTAAAGGTGCAGTCGGCTTCATTAAAGCCGCGGAAAAAGCCCTTTTTGCTTAGGATTTGCCCCTTTTGCAGCTCGCTTGTTTTGGCATCTAAACTTAGCGCGACGCGGTTTGGAGCCTGCGCAAGCGGCGTATCCTCATCGTGGATCTGCACGCTTTTGACGTTAAAAGCTTTGCCCAGATCGCAGTTGTAAAGCTTCTCACCCTTTGAAATAGCGCCGTTAATGAGGCTGCCCGTTACGATGGTGCCGAGCCCCTTGAGCGAAAAGACGCGGTCGATGTAGTAGTGCACCACGCCGCCTCCTTGACGCTGCGCAGGCTTGATATTGAAGAGATAGTTTTTCAGCTCGGCGATGCTTGCGGGATCTTTTATGCTGATAAAAAAGATATTTAAAATTTGCAAAGTTTTAAATTTGCAGATGTATTCCCTGCACTGCGCCGCGACCTCCGCCTTGCGCGCGTCATCCGCTAGATCGCACTTGCTGATACACAAGATCACGCTTTTTACCCCGAGCAGCGATAAAATTTGAATATGCTCTTTGCTTTGCGGCATTAGCCCGTCGTCAGCGGCGACTACTAGCATCGCAGCGTCGAAGGCATACGCGCCGCTAATCATCGTCTTTACTAGATTTTCATGCCCCGGAACGTCGATGAAAGCGACGTTGGTATCCCCCGAGCGCAGATGCGAAAAACTAAGATCGATCGTGATGCCACGCTGCTTTTCGCTCGGCATTCGGTCTCCTTCAAAGCCGTTTAGCGCCTTGATTAACGCGGTCTTTCCGTGATCGATATGGCCTGCGGTGCCGATGATTACGCTATTCATAAATTTCTCCGATCTTTTTTATTAAATCTTGTAAGTCGCTTTTTAAAATCGATCTGAAATCGAGCAAAAATTTATCATCCTCGATCCGCCCGATTATGCCTGCAGCGCGAAATTTTGCCTGCGTGCTCTGCGGGTCTGCGCCATCTAAGATCGCAAGCGCGACGCTTGGGTAGGAGGCGCCAGGCATCGTGCCGCCGCCTACGAAGGTAGTAGTAGGCACGATCTGCGATTTTACGCCGATACGCGATCGCACTAGCTCCGCTCGCTCGCGCAGCTCGTCCAGGCTCAGATGGATCTGATCTATCGTCGTGATGAGGTGAAATTCTTTATTTATATACGCCTTGATCGTCTCGGCAAGCAGGCTTAGCGTGATCTTATCCACGCGCAGCATTCGCAGTAGCTGGTTTTTTCGCAGGCGCGCGATAAGCTGCCGATCTCCTAGGATGATGCCGCACTGCACGGAGCCGAAAAGCTTATCGCCGCTAAAGCTAAGCAGCCGCACGCCGCTTTTTAAAAGCTCAAAAATGGATGGTTCGCTTTTGCCTAGCCCAAATCCCAGCTCGCTCGCATATCCGCTTCCAAGATCGTAATAATCGATGATCTCGTTAAAATTCTCCTCTTTTTTCATGCTAAATTTTGCGGGGTAAATTTTAGAAGCTTGAGCGAAAATTCCGCTCTCGCCGTCTTCATGAAAATACTCGCTCCTTTCGGACGGCTCGCCGATATTTAAATTTAGAGCATTCGCAGAACTATCCGCTAAGTTTAAACCATTCGGCGTGGAATTTAAAATTTCGCCAGTCGCATCCGACGAGCCGCCGCAAAGATTTTCTAAATTTTTAAAGCTTGCCGCTCTAAGCGCTAAAAATTCCTCTTTTTTGCGCGTAGCTTTTTGTGCCAAAGCCGCAACCTCTGCAGCGCTTACGCTCGAGCTGAAGCCTGAAATTTTAAAATTTGAGCGGTGCACCTTCATCAAGATCGTCGTATTTTCATTGATCGCTTCCTCGTAATCGTCTAGCTTGGTTTTGTTCGTAGTGCCGATCTCTGTGAGCTTTGCGCCCGAGTTTGACATCACTTCGCTTACTCGAAAGCTCCCGCCAATCTCGACTAGCTCGCCGCGGCTTACCACGACTTCGCGTCCGCGCGCGAAGGTATTTAGCACCAAAAATACCGCCGCAGCGTTGTTATTGACCACGAGCGCGTCCTGCGCGCCGAAGAGCTCGCTGCACAAAAGCGCTATGTAGTCGTATCTGTTGCCGCGCGCGCCCTCGGATAGGTCGTATTCTAAATTTGAATATGAGGTGATGATCTTTTGCGCGCGGGCTAAAATTTCGGCGCTAATGACGCTGCGGCCGAGGTTTGTGTGTAGCACAACGCCGGTTGCGTTAATGAGAGGTTTAAGACTCAGATCTTCAAATTTTTCGTCGCGCGACTTGATGCGCGCTGTGAT
>CAUONQ010000155.1:0-4257 GCA_963456995.1 uncultured Campylobacter sp.
GTCGCCGCTCGCAGCGCGTCGCTAAATTTATCAAATCCAAACGGCATAATCATAAATTCTTGAAAATCCACGCTGTTGTTCGCGTGCGCGCCGCCGTTAATGATATTAAACATCGGCACCGGCAGTACGCTAGCGTTCGCGCCGCCTAGGTAGCGGTACAAAGGCACGTCAAGGCTCTTTGCCGCCGCGCGCGCTACCGCCATAGATACGCCAAGCACCGCATTTGCGCCTAAATTTGAGTAGTTATCGGTGCCGTCAAGCTCGCGCATCTCATCGTCAAGCGCCTTTTGACCAAAAGCATCCAGCCCGATCACGGCTTCGGCGATCTGCGAATTTACGTTTTCCACCGCCTTTAGCACGCCCTTGCCGCAGTATCTTTCGTCTTTATCGCGAAGCTCCAGCGCCTCGCGTTTGCCCGTACTTGCGCCGCTTGGGACTACCGCGCTTGCTACGGTGCCGTCGCTTAGAGCCACGGTCGCTTTCACGGTCGGGTTGCCGCGGCTGTCAAGTACTTCTATCGCATAAACATCTTCGATATAAATCATCATTCATCTCCACTTTGTAAATTTTCTTCATCGTCCGCGTCTGCGCTGAAATTTACGCTGCCCATCTGCTCGCGGATTTTAGCAGTGATCTCTTCAGCGACAGCAGGGTTATTCTCTAGATAAATTTTAGCATTTTCGCGACCTTGTCCTAGCTTCGTATCGCCGTAGCTGAACCACGCGCCGCTTTTATCTACGATGTCTAGCTTGACGCCGTAATCGATCAGCTCGCCCACTTTGCTGATGCCCTTGCCGAACATTATGTCAAATTCCGCGATCTTAAACGGCGGCGCCACCTTGTTTTTCACTACCTTGACCTTGGCGCGGTTGCCGATACTCTCTTCATTTTGTTTCAAAGTAGCGATCTTGCGTATGTCGATGCGCACCGAAGCGTAAAATTTAAGCGCATTGCCGCCGGTCGTCGTCTCTGGCGTGCCGTAGCCCATCGCGCCGATCTTCATACGGATTTGGTTGATAAAGATCACCGTCGTATTCATCTTATGCACGACGCCCGCGAGCTTGCGCAGCGCCTGGCTCATAAGTCGCGCCTGAAGCCCTACGTGCTGATCGCCCATATCGCCCTCGATCTCGTTTTTCGGCGTAAGCGCGGCGACGCTATCTACGACGATAAGATCGATCGCGCCGCTTTTTGCTAGGGTTTCTACGATATCAAGCGCCTGCTCGCCGAAATCAGGCTGGCTGACGTAGAGATTGTCGGTATCGACGCCTAAATTTGAAGCGTATTTAACGTCCAGCGCGTGCTCGGCGTCTACGAATGCACAAATTCCGCCCGCCTTTTGGCACTCGGCGATGATGTGAAGCGTGAGCGTCGTCTTTCCCGAGCTCTCCGGCCCGTAAACCTCGATGATACGCCCCTTCGGCACGCCGCCGATGCCAAGCGCGATGTCAAGCCCCACAGAGCCTGTAGAGATGGCGTCTATCGGCTCGACCTGCTTATCGCCCAGCCGCACGAGCGTGCCTTTGCCGAAAGCTTTGTCGATCGATTTTAGCGCCGCATCCAGCGTCTTTTTCTTTCCCTCGTCCATGTTTTTCCTTAAAAATAAATTCACTTAATTTTACCAAATTTGAAATGAATTTTTGATTATTCGCCCAAATTCGGCACGGCATCGGAATTTGAAATTTTTAAGGAGCGCAAAAGCTCTGCAGGGCGAGCGGAGAGCATTAAATTTAGCCTTTTAAACGGGCTTAATTTTTCACGTTTTTCTTTAGAAATTCCTTATTTTTATGAGGGCTGTAGCAAAATTTCACTATAATTTTGCAATATTTTGGAATTAGGCCACGCGCGAAATTTAAAGCGGAGCAAAAAGGATAAAATTTGAAGATTTTTAAGCATATAAACGTCGCCCACTCACCCGACGCCGACGATATTTTTATGTATAAGGCGATCGATTTCGGTTGGGTGAGCTCCAAAAATCTAAAATTTAGCGCCACGGCGCTTGATATCCAGACGCTAAACGACGAGGCGCTAAAGGGCACTTACGAGGCCACGGCAATTAGCTTCGCGCTATATCCGCTGATAGCGGGCGAATACGCGCTTTTGCGCACGGCGGTGAGCTTCGGCGAGGGCTACGGGCCAAAGCTCGTCAAGAAAAAGGGCGCGGTTTTAAAGCGAAATTTCAAGGTCGCGCTAAGCGGCAAACACACGACCAATGCCCTGCTTTTTCGCATGGCATACCCGCAGGCGCGCATAGTTTATAAAAATTTCCTAGAAATCGAGAGCGCGATCTTAAGCGGCGAGGTGGACGCGGGCGTGCTGATACATGAAAGCATTCTTGACTTTTCGGACGAGCTTTGCGTGGAGCGCGAGATCTGGGATATCTGGAGCGAGCTAGCGGGCGAAAATCTGCCGCTACCGCTAGGAGGCATGGCGGTTCGCCGCAGCCTACCGATAACGGACGCCATCGAGTGCGAGCGCGTGCTAACGGAGGGCGTACGCATCGCCACCGCGCATAAGCCCTTTTTGTCGCACATGCTCATGGAGCGAAATCTCATCCGCGTGGACGACGCAAAGCTCGAAAAATATCTGAGTCTTTATGCTAACGAAGCCTCGATCGAGCTTTCGGGGGTACAGATAAGAGCGGTGGATAGGCTGTTTGAGCTTGGTTATGAGCGCGGATTTTACCCTACGCCGCTTAGTGCGCAGGAGAATTTTATCCCGCGCGAATATAACGAGATCCGTTTCGCGGACTGCGGTGGGCAAAACCCGATGTAAAGGCGGGCGAGGTTAAAATTTAGCTGAAATTTAAGCCTTGCTTCGGCTGATTTTGCTCGAAACACTGCCCCTTCGTTTCGGCTAAATTTCTAGGCGTTAAGGGGTTTTGCGCCTCGGCTAAAATTTTACTTCGGCGTAAAAGCAGACGCGTGGTAGAATTTTATATCGCTTTTGTCGTAGCGGTAATGTATCGCCGCTAAGCTGCGCCAATCGACCGCGTGCTGTGGCGCCATTGTCGCAGTGCGATGTTCCGCCTCAAATTTACGGCTACGCGGCGATGAAATTTTATACGCGGAGGTACGCGCAGCTGTATTTTGTACCGCAGAGTGCGAGCTGTGCGTGCGATGTAGCGCGCCGCTGAAAACGTATTGAAAGCGAGCTAAATTTAATCGTAGCAGCAGCGTTAAATTTTAAGATAGCGTTTGCGTTTCGCATCGTGCGGCGCGGCGGTGTATCGCTAAATTTTAAAACGATACGCGGCGAGCATGAAATTTTAAATTTACGAAACCAAAAAATGAAATTTAAAAGGCAAAATTTTGAAAACAAAGCAGATAGATTTTAGCAAATACACCTCCGTGCGCATCGGCGGGAGCTTTGCGGTGCAAATTTTAAAAGACGAGGCCGATTTTGCGGAGTTTGAGAGTATCCGCGAGCGCGCGATCATCGGCGGTGGCAATAATCTGCTCATCTCGCCCGCGCCGCCGCACCTTGCGATGCTAAGCGAGGAGTTCGATCGCATAAGCTTAAGCGGTGATGTCCTTAGCATCGGAGCTGCGACGAAGTCGGGTAAAATTTATAATTTCGCCAAAAAGCAAAACATCGGCGGCTTTGAGTTTTTGCGCAACATCCCGGGGCAGCTTGGCGGGCTAATCAAAATGAACGCAGGGCTTAATGGCGCTAGCATCAGCGATAGCCTGCTTGCCGTGCGCCTGGCTCGCGGCTGGGTGGAGCGCGAGCGGATAAGCTTCGGCTACCGAAGAAGCAGGATCGAGGAGCCGATTTTAGGCGCCGAGTTTAAAATTTCGCGCGGCTTTGATGCCGAACTCGCCGCGGATTTTGCCGCCAAGCGCGCCAACCAGCCAAAGGGAGCAAGCTTTGGAAGCTGCTTTAAAAACCCGCCGAATGACGCCGCGGGCAGGCTGATCGAAGCGGCGGGGCTTAAAGACCACGCGATCGGCGGAGCGAAATTTAGCGAGCAGCACGCCAATTTCATCATAAATTTCGGCGGCGCAAGCTTTGAGGATGTGATTGCGCTCATAAATTTAGCGCAAAGCCGCGTTTTTGAGGAATTCGGTATCGAACTGGAAACCGAGGTCGTGGTGCTATAAAAGGAAATTCGTATATTTTGCCCCGACTAAACTTACTCGGTTGTCCATTCCGTCTTTTTTGCACTGGATTTTTTTATGCTTTGAAATTTTAAAATACCGATGAAATCGTCAAATTTAAAAGCGCTCGAATACAGTGCGCCGAGATACTAACTGC
>CAUONQ010000156.1:0-4252 GCA_963456995.1 uncultured Campylobacter sp.
AAATTGATGAAGCGAGTTATAAAATAGATGATTTTAAGACGCCTATAGAATATCTACCGCTCCATATTAATTATAGCTTCCTATTTATAGTAATAGATAAAAATATGAAATTTAGCAAAAGCCTAGAATACGACTTGTTGTATAAATACTACTACGATGAAAAAGAGAAAACAATAAAACAAGTATCGAATAATGAGCGATAAATGGAGAATATAACTAAATTTTACTTTCGCGGCAAGGGCAGTAAATTTATAAAATTTTACCTCGGTAGCGAAGATGATAAATTAAAATTTACCCGCCACGACTGCTTAAAATCCCATATTTAGCGCTATTTACCTCTTGCACCGCGAGTGATCATCAAGGACTGCTCGTAGAAAATTAGCAGCGTTATTGAAACTCCCGTGCCGAGCGCCAGCGAGATCGAGACCGTGGCGAGGGCGTTGTCGAAAAACGAGATGAGGTGAGCTAGCTTCTGCTCTACATCCGCAGCTCTGATATACGAAAACAAAGCCAAAACCGCCTTGTAGGCGTAGATGCCAGGTATCATCGGAAGTAGCGCGGGGAAGGCGATGATCTCTGCGGGCACCTTGAGACGCTTGGCACAGAGCATCCCCAAAACGCCGATCAGAAACGACGCAAAAAGCGTCGCGGCGGCGATCGAAAAAATTTGGCTTTGAATCAGCAAAAACCTGCACGAATGCGCCACCGCCGCAAGTAGCGCCGAGAAGGCGAGCGTCTTTTTAGGCGGCATACACGCATACGCAAACCCGAGCCCCGCCGCAGCGGCAAAGCAAGCGTCCTTAAATACCAAAAGCACTATATCAAACATTTACAAGCCCCAAATTTGAGATGCTAAGCGTCAGAAAGATCCCGATCGCGATGCAGATGATCAAAAGCCCCGTGTTCAACCCTCTGCTGATGCCTACGAGCATATTTTCGTTTAGGATGTCAAATACCGAGTTGATCAGCCAGACACCCGGGATCAAAAAGAGTATGCTCGATCCCACGGCGATGTCGGGCGTGGCGCTAAGCCCGTAGCGAGCGCCTAGCGAGACGATAAATGAGACTGCGAACGAAACCGCGATGTATTGGATTTTTAGATTGATTTTGAGCCTGCTAAGCAGATAGCGGGCGCAAATTCCAAAAGCCGTAGCTGCAAAAACGAGCGCCATCGCGCCGCCATCGCCGCCGAAAAGCTCGCAGAATGCGGCATTTGCGACGCTTAGCAAAACAAGAGTTTTGGCAAAGCTTTTCTTCTGCGAGGCTAAAATTTCGGCAAATGAGGCTCTAGCGCGCGCAAGGGGAATTTTCTCATCGTAAATTTCCCAGCTAAGCGCGCTTAGCTCCGAGATCAGATCGAAGCTGATCTGCGCCGCAGCGCCCGTTTTGACGTAGGTGCGGCGGATAGAGTTGTCCGCAGGATCCATCACGCTGATGATGAAATGGCGCACGAAGATCATCAGGCTTGCCTCATAGTCGTAAGCGTCTGCTATCCTACGCACGCAGCGCTCGATGCGCGCGGTGTAAGTGCCGATACTAAGCATCTTGGCGGTGTATTCGCTAAGAAAATTGGTAAGCTCTTGGATTTGCGGTCTCGCCGCTTCTGCTTCTTTTGCTGCCGCTATTTCTGTTGTCATTATTTCCTCCACTACCCTTGTAATCTCAATATCGTTTTGCGCTGTTTTCGTCGTTTTTACTTCTACGGCGCTCGTTGTAGCTTCCTGTTTTTGCGGCGCCCGCCGTCGTTTTTAATGTCGCTTCGGCGCTCGCCGTCGCAGAATTTTTATTTTTAAAATTTGATGCAGCGGCCCCCGTGGCGGAATTCTCGCTATCTAAATTTGACGCGGGGACATCGCTTGTGGCGGTAAAATTTTGACTGCTTGAATTTTGATCGTTTACATTTGGCGTCGCTTTGGAATTTTCGTCATTCAAATTTAACGCCGAGGTTAAATTCTCACCGCTAGAATTTCTTGTCGCAGCAGCGGAGCCTTCATCGTTCAAATTTGAAGCGGCGAAATTCCGCTCTTTTAAAGAATCCTGCTCATCTAAATTTAAATCGCAGTCCGAGCTTTGCTCGCTTAAATTTAAACTTTCGGCATCCTCGCAAGATTCGCTAAATTTAGAATTTCTCACGTTTACCTCCGGCTGATGAGATCGAGCGGGTTGATGTGGTAGTTCTGCTGCGTCACCTCAAAGGTCAGATCCGAGCCGATGCGCCCGATGATGTAGCCCTTTTTGACGTTGGAGCCGACGCGCACGGTAGGCGGGATCTGATTTAGATGCGCGTAGATCGTGTGGATGCCGCCGCTGTGCTCTAGGATCACGACCTTATCGAGCACGGCGGTTTCTTTAGCAAAGACCACTTTGCCCGGCAGCACCGCTTTAACCTGCGTGTCGCCGCTGTTTGAGCCCAGCACGATATTTTCGTTGAAAAGCTTGATGTTATACACGGGATCGTTGTAGTTGCCGAATTTCCGCTTCAAATACGCGCCGTTTAAAGGCGCTGCGGTTTTGGTCCCGCCGTATTTTTTAACGCGCGAGGACTGATAGCTAGAGCCGTACTGCTTGACCTTTTGGTTGATCTTACTTACGCGCTCATCCGCTGGCTCGCTCACTTCGGGCTCTGGCTCGCTAGGAGGCGCAGGTTCGGGCTTGCCCGCCTTTTTTGCCGCCGCCTTTGCTTTGGCGTACTCTTTTTCGCGCGCCTGACGCTCCTTTTGCTTCTGCGCTTCAAGCTTTGCTTGGCGCGCCGCTTCCTCCTTCTGCGCTTTGGCTTTTTCCTCGGCGTCGTCGATGATCTTAAGCTCTTGCAGGGTTTTAGATATGGCGTCTTGCTCGTCGTTTATCTTCTCTAGCCTCGCGATGTAGTCCTCTTTGTCCTTTTTCATCTGCGCGAGCTTTTCTTTTTGGGTGGTTTGCTTGGCATTAAGATCGGTTTTTTTCTTGTCATAGCCCGCCATGCTTGCCTGGATCGATTTGATCTTTTTGTTCTGCTCGTTGATAAAATTTTGATTATTTTCGTAGTCTTTGATCAGCCCTTTCAGCTCGTCGTTCATAACGACGCCAAGCCCTTCTAAAATTTCGCTAGCCATGATAGAATCGGGCGTGGTGGTGGAATTTACGTCGGTGATGAGATCAAACGATAGCTCTTGCGAGATCACGCTTGCGATCTTGCTTTCCAGATCGTTTTGCACGCTAAGAAGCGTGACGTTTTGGCTATTAAGCTTTTCAAGTTCCTGCGCTTCGGCAGCGTATTGATCCTTTAAGCCCTCGATCGCGTCGCTTAGCTGCTTGATCTCGCCCTCGCGCTTTTTAAAGCCCTCCTGCTCCTTTACGATCTGACCTGCGATCTCGTCGATTTTTTGCGAGAGTTGCATCCCTTCCTTTTGCGAGCTTTTGAGCTCTTGGCCCGCTTTGGCGATCTTATCTTTCGTGCTTTGTCCCTTTGCGGGCGCGGCATAAGTAAGAGCCGCGGCGAGCCCCAGCGCAAGAAGCGGCGCTAAAAAAGCCCTTTTCATGCTCGTTTATTTCCGATTTGCAGCATCACAAAACTTACCGCGATTATAGATAGCGCCAAGGCGGCACTCAAAAGGATCAGCGCGTCGTAAGGCAGCACTATGGCGGTGCGCAGATCGCCAATACCCTTAAGCGTTGTCGAAAACACCTCCCAGCCAGGAAGCGCTATGTAAAAGCAGGTCACGATCAGCGTGGCGATGAAGGAGTCTATTATCGCCATTCGGTAGAGTTTGCCGCTTTTTATCAGAAACGACGCGCCGAAAAGCTCCATGATCTCAATGCGCTCTTTGTGTTCGTAAACCCAGATACGCATCTGGCGGTGAATTAACATCACGCCTAAAAGCACGATTAGAAACGCGAAGCCGTAAACGAGGCTTTTGATAAGCAGTAAAATTTTAAAAATTTCATCGTGAGTTTTTTTAAAAATTTCAACCCGTGTAAGCGAGCCGATAGATTTTAGATCCTGCTCGATTTTGGCAAGCTGCGCGGCGTCGGGGAAGCTTTCGAGCTTGACGCTATAAAATTTAGGCAAATTTTTACTAAGCTCGGCAAAGGCGTTTTGTGAAATTTTACCCTTCAGTCGCTCGGTGATGCCCGCTGTGGAAATTTCGCTAATTGAGCTGATCTTCGGTACCGCTTTTTGCGCGTCTTGCAGGCTGAGCGAGGTTTTGGAGACTAGTACGATGTTGTATTCGTTTTGGATCGAGCGCTCGTAGCTTTTGGTTAGGTTACTCAT
>CAUONQ010000157.1:0-4221 GCA_963456995.1 uncultured Campylobacter sp.
CTCAGGCAAGAAAAGAGGGGATGATCAGCACCGGCATCGATCTGTTTTTAGCGGCAGTGCCTGCGACTTTAGTTGCGCTAGATATTGCTATTAACGGCATGCTAGGGCTTAGCACCAACAAGACGGCTACCTATATCACTGGCGGAATTATTTTTGCTCTTTTGTGTGTTTCGGTATTTTTCAGGCTAAGAGCGCTCCGCAAAATTTCAATGCTTAGCGGCATAAGGGCGGCGGTGCTTTACCGCAACTGCGTAATTGTCTGCATCTGTGTCATTGCCATAACAAGCATCTTTTTATCGATTCCTTTATCGATCTCATACAAGCATTTGGCAATGATATTGTGCATTTTGATAGCGTTTGCGGGCGCAATCTACACGATCGTAGCGTGGTTTTGCATAAATTTTGCTCTAGCGCGCGTAAGCGGCGTGAGGATTTTTGAGACATATGTGTGGCTCTGCGTCATCCTTTTTCCGTTAAATGCACTATACCATTTGATATTCCCCATAACCCTCACAATAACTAGCATCGTGCATCTGCTAGCCTGGAACAAGATAGAAAAGATAAGCGTAAAAGTTTAGAATTTCGCAAATATCTTGTCGCGATAGAATTCCGATCTTGTCGGTTTAATTTATATTTTATGCTTGTTTATATATACTTCGGGTCAAATTTTTAAAAAGGGTTTATATATGCAATTCATTGTATCTCAGGCAAGAAAAGAGGGGATGATCAGCACCGGCATCGATCTGTTTTTAGCGGCGCTACCCGTGGTTTTTATCGTGGTAGGATATGTCTCTTACAGCGAGCCATGGCGCCTTGACGACGAGACGATAAATTATATCGCTAGCGGAATTTTGATTGCTTTTATTTGTGTTTCAGTATTTTTCAGATTGCAGGCACTCCGAAAAATTTCAGCGCTTAGCGGCATAAAAGCAGCGACACTTTATCGCAACTGCATAATAATCTGCGTCTGCTTTTTTGCGCTAGCGCTCGTGCTCAATTACCTTTATCCGAGGGAGCCTGACGCAGACGGCGGGCAAAGTGATAATCCATTTGCGGCGATATTTGGACTAGCGCTTTTCGCAGGCGTTATTTACATAATCGTCGCATGGTTTCGCATAAATTTTTCTTTGGCGCGCGTAAGCGGCGTGAGTACCTTTCGGACTTATGTGTGGCTCTGTGTGGGACTTTTCGTGCTAAATATACTATGCAATGCAGCGATTATTGCTATAGCTATTTCCTCCGAGCCACGGACCGAGCAGGTCTCGGCTTTAGCTATTGCTGTCGTAATGCTTAAACTGCTCCTGCCGTTTGCCGCTCTCATAATAACCGGCATCGTGCACCTACTAGCCTGGAGCAAGATAGAAAAGATAAGCGCGGAGGTTTAAATTTTAAATTTCATAAACCTCTTGTCACGATAAAATTTCGCTCTTTTCGGTTTGATTAGCGTTTTACATCTGCTTTTTGTATATTGAAATAAATTTTTAAAAGGAGTTATACGACGTGCAAGACACCGTATCTCAAGCAAGAAAAAATGGGATGATCAGCACCGGCATTGATCTATTTTTAGCGGCGTTACCGGTGGTTTTGATGGCGATAGACTTTGTTTTTGAGGGCATACCGGGGTATCCATATAATATCGTGATCATAGGTGGAATTTTTATCGCTCTTATCTGTTTCTCGGTGATTTATAGGCTAAGAGCGCTCCGCAAAATTTCAAAGCTTAGCGGTATAAAAGCGGCGGCGCTTTACCGCAACTGCGTAATTGTTTTCATCTGCATCTCGGTGTTTTCATTATTTCATCCGATAAGTTCTTGTAGAGAAGAGATGGTTAGAGAGACAACAGGAGAGACAATAGGAATTTAGCGGTACCCGCAGCCGCAATCTACATAATCGTAGCGTGGCTTCGCATAAATTTTTCGCTTGCGCGCGTAAGCGGCGTGATGACCTTTCGGATCTACGTGTGGCTCTGCGTGGGGTTTTTAGCGCTAAATATACTGTGCGGCGCGGGACCCTTCGGCTTGGCTAATTCCAAGCCGCAAACTGACGATGCGGTTGCGGCTTTAGTCATCACATCGTTGAAGGAATTTTTGCCGTTTGCCGCCCTCATAATAACCGGCATCGTGCATCTGCTAGCTTGGAGCAAGATAGAAAAGCTCGCCTAAGCAGGAGCGCTTTCGTTTTGCAGCGACCGCGCGCTTTTGTAAGTCTAAACCGCAGCAACGTCCAAAAGCCGCGCTATCCGGCGCAGCATCGCCGCACACAGCAAAGCCACAAGATAGCGCGTAAATTTAGAAAATTCAAAGGATAAAAATGAAAGAAATTTCAAAGCAAGATCTGCTTCGCAAGGCGAAATTCCGCGGAGTTTTAGGCGCCGTGATTTTGCTAGGCATCGGCGTAAGCGGCACGGTGGGCGTAAGCGACATAGACGAGGACGCAGTCGCGATTTTTAGAGTTTTAGCGCTACTAGCGACGCTAGCGATATTTTACGACTGCTTCGTTTGCCTAGAAAAGGCACTAGGCGTGCGCTTCGTTAAGACCTATAGGCTGATAGAAAGTATCCCAATCGTCGCGATTTTGTGCTACTGCGCCATGATAGTAGCGCTAAAAGAGGGCGCGATGCTAGGTCTACTCTACACCCTGCTCTACGTCCTTTCGACGTGCGCGGCGGTGATAATCTGGGGCGTATTAAACTGCCGCCTAGCCACACTTAGCGGCGTAGATTTATTTAAAATCTACGGCATAGCAGTGTCCGTGGCGTGGCTCTGCGAAGCGGTATTGGGCGCGCTAGCTAAAATAGGCGTAATCCTCGCGCTGCCGTATCTAATCGCAGCGTCGCTGGTAACGGCGTTTTCGGGGATTTTGCTAATCATAGCGTGGATAAAATTCAACCCCGCAAGGTTATGCGGCGCGGAAAATTCTAGCGAGCTTGACGGTGCCAAGCTAAGCGCGGACGGCGAAAAACCGAGCATTTACAGCAAACTCGCCGCTTTTAAGAAATCAGACGCGGACGATGCGAAAAAGCCCGCTTCCAAGGCGAGCGCAGATGATACGATCGCCGCAAGACGCCCGGGCAACCCCGGATTTAAATTCTAACTCTACTCGCAAGACGGAATTTCGCAAAATTTTTAAAATTTAAGGCGCGAAATTTTATCGCGACGCGCGGCACATCGAGCGGAAACACGGAATTTTGATTTAATTTTATCCGCTACGAACGCGCAAAATTTAGGGCAAATCCAAGCCGAAATTCCGCGATCAATTTAAAATTTTAAGCAGAGGTTCAATCCAAAAATTCCGACGAAGCAAAATCCAAGCCAAAATTCCAGCTGAAATTCTAAAATTCCGATCTAAATCCCTAATCCAGCTTATTTCTAAAAAGCGACGCGGCCAGCGCCATCGTGCCCGCGCCGATCAGCAGCAGCGGCACGATGAGATGCCGCAGCTCGCCCAGGCCCGCGCCCTCCAGATAGATCCGCCACATGCAGTTGTTGGCATAATACATCGGATCTAGGTGCGCGATGTAGTAAAACCACCGCGGCATCGCGTCCGCAGGCGTTATCAGCCCGCTTATCATAATGCACGGCAGCAGGAACAAAAACGAGCTCACGACCGATTGCAGCGAGGTTTTGCAGACGGTCGAGATCACGAGACCGATGCCTACGTTGCAGGCGCTGAAGATCGCGATGATCGCAAAAAGGTGCGCAAAGCGCCCTCGAAACGGAATTTCGAAGTAAAATACGCAGATCAAAAACAGCGCGAGCCCCTGCGCGATCGCGATCAGCACGGGCGGCACGGCTTTGCCGATCAGCATCTCAAGCGGGTTTGCAGGCGTCATCAGCATCATATCGAAGCTCCCCTCCTCGCGCTCGCGAGAGACGCTAAACGCCGATAGCATCAGCACCTGGATCATCGAAAGCCCCAAAATCATCCCCGTCATGATCGTGTAGCGCGTGATCGTGTTTTCGTTAAAAACATAGCGCGGATTTATGCTGATTAAATTGACAAAATGCTGCGAGTTGTATTCCCCCACTATGGCCTGCACGAAGCCGATGACCATATTCGCCACGGACGAATTGCGAGAATCCGCGATGACCAAAAGCTCGTGCGTGCTCTCAATATCGATGCCAAAATACACCCCGATGATCGCTTCGCCCTCGCTTACGGCGCCACGTCGGCATTTTACGTCTCTGCCTCCAAGACCCGTCTTAATCATCGCCCAAACGA
>CAUONQ010000158.1:0-4217 GCA_963456995.1 uncultured Campylobacter sp.
TCACTCTTTCGCGCTAGCTCTTGCGCTGTGCGCGAGTTCGCTTTTTGCAGATCGCGTCGTAACCGATCAACTAGGCCGCGACGTCACGCTGCCTGATGAAGTCAAGCGCATAGTCGTGCTTCAGCACCAAAGCCTAAACGCGCTAAACGAGCTAAACGCGCTGGATAAGGTCGTCGGCGTGCAGGAGTCGTGGGAAAAGTCGCTCGGCAAAGACTACATCCGCCTAGCGCCGAGCCTAAAAGACATGCCCACTCCTGGCGATCTTAAGGTCATCAACTACGAGGCGGTGCTTAAGTTAAAGCCCGACGTCGTCATCGTCACGAACTACATCCCAAAAGAATACATCGATAAGATGACGGAGCTTAAGATCCCGGTCGTCGCCGTTAGCTTTCAGCGCAGCGATAACGCCGATAAGGGCAAGCTAAATCCGACCTTCAAAGACGATGAAGCCGCCTACACCGAGGGCTTTTACGACGGGATTGAACTTCTTGGCAAGGTCGCAAACCGCGAGAAAGAAGCCGCCGAACTCATAAGCTTTGTCAAAAAATCGCAAGCCGATCTGAAGGCTAAATTTAGCGGTTTTATCGTGGATAAAAGACCTAAAATTTATATGGCAAATCCCGATCTCACGACCTACGGCAGCGGCAAATACACGGGCATAATGTTTATGCGTGCCGGCGCGCAAAACGTCGCGGCGGATAGTATCAAAGGCTACAAGCAGGTCTCTGCCGAGCAAATTTTAGCATGGGCGCCGCAGATGATCTTCGTGCAGGATCGCTACCCGCAGGTGCCCGCCGAGCTTAAATCCAACCCGCAGCTTGCAAATTTAAGCGCAGTCAAAGAGGATAAAATTTATATGATGCCCGAATACGCCAAAGCGTGGGGCTATCCGACCGCCGAAGCCATGGCGCTTGGCGAGTGGTGGCTAGCGATGAAGCTCTATCCGCAGCACTTCGACGAGGCGGAGTTTAATAAAAAAGTAGAGGAATTTTATCAAAAATTCTACCGCACGAGCTATAAATGAAATTTTCCGCCCTATTGCTGCTTTGGATCCTGCTATTTGCGGTTTCGCTTGGCATCGGGCAGTATCCGGTTAGCCTAGAGGAGACGGGTAAAAATTTTTACTAGCAAAATTCTGCGTAAAATCACAAAATTCCGCCTTGCAAAAGCATCAGAAATTCCCACGACAAAATGAAATTTACACAAAAATTTATCTGGATTTTATGCCGATCGGCTATAATTCCGCTATTCTAACCCCGCATATTTTGCGGAATTTTAAGGAGAAAAAATGCTTAAACTTCACTCAATCCTTCTTGGTGCAGCGCTTTGCGCTAGCCTGGCTTTTGCAGATCGCACGATTACCGATCAGCTCGGTCGCAAGGTCACGATCCCGGATCAAGTAAATCGTATCGTCGTGCTACACCACGAAGCGCTCAATGTCTTAAACGAAATCAACGCCCAAGATAAGGTCGTAGGCATCCTAAAAAGCTGGGAGCAGCGCCTAGGCAAAGAGTATAATCGCTTGGCACCGAGTTTTAAAAACCTACCTAATCCGGGCGATATCAAAGATGTCAATTACGAAGCCCTGCTTAGTCTAAAGCCAGATGCGGTCGTAGTAGTAAACTACTTTCCTAAAGAATATATCGCTAAAATGGAGGAGTTAAAAATCCCAGTCGTAGGCATTTCGTTTTTTAGCTCTGCACAAGAGGAAAAAGCTAAGCTAAATCCGACCTTTAAAGATGAGCGCGATAGTTTCGCTGCTTACGATGAGGGCTTTTACGAGGGGGTTAAAATTCTAGGCGAACTAAGCAATCACGAAAAGGATGCTGCTGAACTAATAGATTTCGTTAAAAAATCGCAAGCTGATTTAAATGCCAAATTTAGCAATTTTATCGTAGATAAAAGACCTAGAGTTTATATGGCAAATCCCGATCTTACGACCTACGGTAGCGGCAAATATACTGGCGTAATGTTAGCAAGAGCGGGCGCGACGAATGTCGCCGCTGCAGATATAAAGGGCTACAAGCAGGTTTCGCCGGAGCAAATTTTAGCATGGAATCCGCAGATTATCTTAGTGCAAAACCGCTATCCTCAAGTACCTGCCGAACTTAAGGCAAACCCTGCGCTAAAAGGTCTTAGCGCCGTGAAAGAGGATAGAATTTATCTAATGCCCGAATTCGTTAAAGCCTGGGGTCATCCGACTGCCGAAGCGATGGCGCTTGGTGAGGAATGGCTTGCGATGAAACTTTATCCGCAAAATTTTAAGGACGCAAACTTTGATAAAAAAGTAGAGGAATTCTACGAGAAATTTTACCGCGTCAAATATCAAAAATAATGCTGAACCTAATCCTGCTTCTTTTTTGGGTAGTGCTGGCGCTAATCTCGCTCGCTAGCGGGCAGTTTCATATCCCGCTAGAAGAAATTTTTAAAATTCTCTTTGGCGGTGGCGGCGATGAAGCCGCCAAAAGTGTGATGATGGATGTTAGAATTCCGCGCATTTTGCTCTCCAGCCTTTGCGGTGGAGCGCTTGCTATCGCGGGTTTGAGCTTGCAGGCGGTATTTAAAAACCCGCTCGTTGGCCCGCACATCGTAGGCGTTAGCACCGCAGCGGCATTCGGCGGCGCGCTTTGTATCTTGCTAGGATTGAGCGGCTTATGGCTTGCGGGTTTTGCATTTTGCTTCGGGCTTGCGGCGCTATTTTTGCTCTATCTTTTGGCAAAATTCGTAGCACGCGCAGATATTTTCTCACTCATTTTAGCAGGTATAGTCATTAACGGCGTATTTGCCGCACTTACGAGCTTGGTGCAGTATCTAGCAGACGATGAGGAAGTGTTGCCCAATATCGTCTTTTGGCTACTAGGAAGCTTCGTAAGCGCAGGATACGATAAGGTAATTTTGATGTGCGCGATCGCCCTGCCCGCTTCTGCAGTATTAATCGCGCTGAGATGGCGGTTTAATCTACTCAGCCTAAATGATGATGATTTGCGCGTGCTAGGCGTGGATGTTAAATTTCTGCGCTGCACGATCCTAGCGCTTTGCACCGCTCTGATCGCCGTACAAGTTAGCGTCAGCGGAAATATCGGTTGGGTAGGTCTTGTGGTGCCGCATGCCACCAGGCTCATCGCGGGCAGCGACCACGTGAAGCTAATGCCTGCCTGCTTCATCGCAGGAGCGATCTTTATGCTGGCAATCGACGATCTATCTCGCTCGCTAAGTAGCGCCGAAATTCCTTTAGGAATTCTATCCGCTCTCATCGGAAGCCCGATCTTTGCCCTACTTCTAAAAAGGAGTGCCAAAAATGCAAAATCTAATTGAGGTAAAAAACGCTGGCTTTTACTACGAGGCGGAAAAATTCTGCTTTCGCAACTTAAGCTTCGAGCTTGCCAGCTCTCAAACATTAGCGATTTTGGGCTTAAACGGGCAAGGTAAAAGCACGCTAATGTCGTGTATGATGGGGATTTTACAGCCTAAAGAAGGCGAGATCGTACGCAAAGCAAAATTTGCTTTCTTGCCACAGAGCTTTAACGTCGCGTTTGATTACAGCGTACTTGACATCGTACTGATGGGGCGGGTACGCGAGATCTCGCTCTTTTCAAAACCGGGCAAAAAGGATATTCAAATCTGCCTTGACGCTCTGGATACGCTAGGCGTCGCCCATCTGCAAAAGCGCAGCTTTAACGCCCTTAGCGGCGGGCAGAGGCAGCTCGTACTCTTTGCTAGAGCCCTAGCTAGCGGCAGCGATGTGCTGTTTTTGGACGAGCCTGCCAGCGCGCTTGATATCAAAAACCAAGACCGCGTGCTAAGCCTCATCGCAAATCTACGCTCAAATAGCGATGCGAGCATAGTTTTTACCACTCACCAACCTAACCACGCCCTCGCAGTCGCCGATCGCACACTGATCTTGCGAAATGATCTTAGCTACAACTACGGCGCAAGCAACGAAATTTTAACCGAAGCCGCGCTTAGCTCGCTCTACGGCGTACAGATCAAAACGGCGGAATTTGACGTTGCGGGCGAACAAATCCCCAGCATCACGCAAATTTTCAGCGCGCAGGTGAAATAGTGCGAGTGGCGCGACAAAGCAATTCATCAATCGCCGCGAAATTCTAAATCGCGGGATTTTGTCTTGAAATGTCGCTTTAAAATTTAGATCTAAATTTCATAGCGGAATTTTGCTTTAAAATTTCGTAATAAAGTTTTGTTTTAGAATTCCTGCC
>CAUONQ010000159.1:0-4200 GCA_963456995.1 uncultured Campylobacter sp.
GATGGGTTTAATTGAGCTTTATTCTTGAGTTCGTTTTTAAAGCACAAAATTTACGAAGTCAAAATTTGCCGTGCAAGCGACGTTAAATTTAAATGCGCTTAGCAAATTTAACGAGCAAAATTTAAATGCGCCGAGCCCGTTAAAATTTCGGCGCGTTTATCCTCACCGTCTCATCGGTGTCAAAAATATAGGTCTGCACGGCCTCCGCGATATCCTTCGGCGAGATGGAATTTACGATCGTTTCAAAGGTCTTAAAATCGGCGATCTCCTCATTCCAAAGCGCGTATTTTACGAGCGCGTCGTTCCAAAACTCGGGGCTTTCGCGAGCGGTACGCGCCGTGATGATCTGAGATTTTTTAAAATTTTCAAGATGCCGCGCTACGTCCGATCCGCCGCCTGCGATTTCTGCAAAAATTTCTCTAATTGCGGATAAAATTTGATCCGTATTTTGCGGCGCGCAGGAAAACGAAATATGAAGGCTCGAGTGCTCGTACGGGATGCGGCTTAGGCTCGAAGCGACCGAAAAGCCGTAAGTACGCCCCTCGTCCTCTCTGATGCGCTCTCTAAGTGCTTCCTGAAGCACCGAAGCTAGGGCGGAAATTTTTATCGTATTTTCAAGCGAATACGGAGCGGATTTGTTTATCGCGGTAAGCGCAACGTCGCTTCTAGGAGAGTTTTGATAGTTGCGCATAAAGACATGCCGTCCGCTTAAGCTGCGGATGCCGTCGTCTTTAAAATCCTCGCGTTCGCCGCGAGCGGGCAGGTTCGCCAGATATTTTTTTATGAGGGCTTCGGCGTCTTTTAACTCAAAATCGCCGCTAAGTACGAAAGTGTAGGATGCGGCGTTGCTAAATTTATCATAGACGATCTTTTTCAACTCCTCCGCGTTAAGAGCTTTGATCTGCACGGCGCTTAGCGGGCGCATTCGCGCATTGCCGCCGTAAAAAAACTCGCTAAATTCCCTGCTAAATTTGTATCCGGGCAATTTCTCATTTCGCGCAAGCTCGTCGAGCGATTTGATCTTTAAATTTTGCAGCGCCTTCTCGTCCACGCGCGGAGAGCTAAGCTCTAAGTTTATCGCTTCCAGCAGCCATTTTAGATCCCGCGAGCCGCAGCTTCCATAAAATCCGTGCGAGAATGCGGAGATGTTTTTGCGGTAATTCACCTGCCGCCCGCTTAAAATTTGCGAAATTTCATAATTGTTAAACTCGCCTGCGCCGCTTTCGTTTGAAAGCATCGCGGCAAAACTACCAAGCCCCGGATGCGCTAGATTGGACATTCCGCCTCTGCTTACCGCAGCAAACGAGATGAAATCCTTGCGCGTCTTAAGCGGCTTTAAGATCACGGTCGCGTTATTTTCAAGCAGGTAGGTATAAAATTTAAATCGCGGATCAAAACTCTTGCTTAAAATTTTGCCCTCGGGTAGGTTTTTAGAAACCAGACTATCCGGCAGCTTTTTATGCGCGGCATGCGTATTTACCGCCCTGGCGTCATCCTGCAACTTCTTAAATTTGGTCTCATCCAGATTGTATCCGGAGCCGCTAAAAACACTTGCGTGCACCTCGCTTAGATCCGTAAGGCGCCTAAATTCTAAATTTAGCTCCTCTAGGCTGATCTCGCGCAGCAGTTTTACCTCCAAATCTCGCTGTTTTGCGGCGCTAGGCAGAATGGCTCCCGATTTTACGGCATGAAGAATCTCTCTTGCAAAAAACGCGGAATTCGCGCTTTTTTTACGCTCAAAGGCGCTGTGCCGCGAGCTGATCAAAGCATCCTTCGCAAGGGCGAAATCGCGCGCATCAAAGCCGCCATCTCGCAAGCCTTTGATTAGCCCGAGCGCCTGCGAGATCGCGCCGTCAAAATCTCCGCCCAAAACGGCGACGTCAAAGCTATAGATCGTTTTTTGAAACTGCAAATTCGATCTGGAAAAATTAACTCGCAGCAGCGTGCCTTCGCTAGCTTTTGCCCGCTCATAAATCGTAGAAATAAGGCTTGAGATAAGCTCGCTTTTTAAAATTTTTCTCGCATTCGCCTCGCTACTTGGGGGTGCAAATTCCTCCCAAAACGAAATTTTGACGGAATTTAGCGATGTTTCGTTCGTATCGTAATTGTAAATTTTCAAACCCTGTCTCGGCGGAATGCCCATATCCGGGCGGGCGTAGGAGTTTGTATTTTTAAGAGGCGAAAAATTTTGCTCTAGCAGTTTTAAAATTTTATCCCTTTTAAAATCGCCCACGGCTATAAATTTCATAGACCTAGGCTGGTAAATTTTTTGATAAAGCTCCTTGATTCGCTGCGCGCTTACGGATTTTACGACTGCCATATCGCCGATCGGCGCGCGATCAAAATACGCGCTGCCGCCGTAAAGCTCCTCATCCATCCGCTCGTAAAGCCTCGCGATCGGCGTATCGCGGCTACGCGCCTCCTCGATTATGACGCCTCTTTCTTTTACGAGCTCAAGCGGATTAAACTCCACTCCGTCCGCAATCGAAGCAAAAATTTTAAAAACGTCCTTTAAATTTTCTTCGCTAACGGTGATGTTAAGCGTGTAGATCGTGCTGTCGTAGCCCGTCTGCGCATTTACGTCGGCGCCGAATTTCACACCCAGTCTCTGCAGTTTTTTGATAAGCTCGTTTTTGCTAAAATCGCGGCTCCCGTTAAAGGACATATGCTCGATGAAGTGTACAAGCCCGCGCTCATTAGGACCCTCATCGATCGAGCCCGCATCCACGATCAGGTAAAAAACGGCGGAATTTTTAGGCACGGAATTTTCTAAAATATAGTATTTAGGCCCGTTTGGCAGCGCCCCCCGCAAGACGGCTCCGTCCCACTCAAGTGCAAAAGCTCCCGCACAAAGCAGTAACAATAGTAAAATTTTTCGCATTTAAACCTTTCATTTATTTCTAGTAAAATTCCGTCTCGCAGACTTTTCGGCAGACTTTTCTCTTTCGGCTTATCAAGCTGCCCGCCTGCGCCATTCTGCGCTATTTTTTTAGATTTACTCGCTTCGACCCGTCAGCCTACGATATTTCTTAAATTTGCCAACTTTTAACCCGCCTGTTCGCGCGCCGATCTTCGGTCTGCTTCGCTAGTTTACCGACTCTGGCTCCATACCGAGCAGCTACTCTCATTTTGTGCATCGCCCAAATCGGCAAATGCATTGATCTTGCTCTGCGCGGCGGCATGGCGGCGCGACAGCATGGCGGCATGGGCGCAAATTTTAAAATTTACTTGCACTAGGGCTAAATTTAAAAAGCGCGAGTCGGTAAATTTTAAAATTTTGCGCCAAGCGCGACGGGATGCTAAGCTTTGAAATTTTATAGCTAAATTTCGCAATTATCTTTCACAGTCGCTTTTATGGCGGAACAGACGAACAATTAAATTTTACATCGCTTTACTCTCGCTACGCGCTGTTTTAGCACGTATCGATCAAACAAACCGCTGACGCACGATCTTGGCATCTTTACCATATGACATTTTAGCGCCCCGCCTATAAAAGCGCCGCCCCGAACTGCAGTTTGCTGCGAGATAAAATTTTAGCCTAAAGAGCATTAAATGAAAATTAGTATAAATAAAATGTGAAATTTTTGAAATTAAAATGGAATTTTGGATTAGATTAAAATGGCCGGGAGATAGGGATTCGAACCCCAGGAGGCTTTCACCTCAACGGTTTTCAAGACCGCCGCTTTCGACCGCTCAGCCATCTCCCGATTAAGGGCGGGTAGACCCCGCCGAAAGTTCGCGCAGATCAAGACCTGCACGTGCAATTTATTCGGTTTTTTCTCCAACCCACTCGGCGCCGTTGTGAACCTTTTCTTTGGTCCATTGAGCCGCGTTGTGCGAGTCCTCTTTTACGCCGTGCCAAGTATTAGAGCACCCGCTAAAAACCATCAATGCCAAAAGAGCCGCTAGTATGTATCTCATAATAACTCCTTTTTAGGATCTGGAGGCGACACCCGGATTCGAACCGGGGATCAAAGCTTTGCAGGCTCATGCCTTACCACTTGGCTATGTCGCCGCGCCGGCTTATTAGGTGGTGCCCGGAGCCGGACTTGAACCGGCACGGAAAAAATTCCGAGGGATTTTAAGTCCCTTGCGTCTACCGATTCCGCCATCCGGGCACGTTTAATACAAAAACAGAATGTAAAATGGAGCGGGAAACGAGAGTCGAACTCGCGACATCAACCATGGCAAGGTTGCGCT
>CAUONQ010000160.1:0-4196 GCA_963456995.1 uncultured Campylobacter sp.
CTAAAAATTTTGCGAAGAAATTTTAAAATCAAGGAAACCTATGAAAAAGAAAACTCTTGTGCTGCTCGTGGGCGCTTGTGTGCTTATAGGAATGATACTTTCTCTTGGGATTGCGGAGATGGTTCACCTTACGGGCACCGATAAATTCTGTGTGTCCTGTCATACGATGCAGCCGATGGCAAACGCCTTTCACAACGATGTTCACGGCGGCAATAACCCGCAAGGTTTCAAAGCCGACTGCGTCGCCTGTCATGTCTCTCATGAAAATACCTTTATGTATCTTTGGACCAAGGCTCTAACCTCCGCAAATGATGTCTACAAGACGGTCTTTACCGACGCAGATAAGATCGACTGGCAAGAAAAACGCAAGGAGCGAAATCATTTCGTTTATGAAAGCGGCTGTCTAAGCTGCCATCGAAATTTAAAAGAGCAGAATAACCAAGTAAATAAAGCCTGGCTCGCGCATAGGGATTATTTCGCGGGCACTACCGGCAAAACCTGCGTGCAGTGCCACGAAAACGTCGGTCACAAAAATATGGGTATAGAGATTACCAAATATTGGGATAAATACAACCGAGAAAATAACAAAACCAAGTAAAGGAGAAGCAATGCTAAAAAAAGTCGCTATTTTAATAGCCTGTATCGCATCGTTTGCATTCGCAGAAATGCCCGCGCAGCATGCGAATATGTCCGCGTCGGACGCGAACGTAAGCAATTCCGTAAACGTTAGTCTTACGAAGAATTTAAAGGTAAATAGGCAGCTTACGCCGCTAGCTAGACGCTGTGTCGAGTGCCATGCCGAAAAAACTCCGGGCGTCGTTGCGGATTGGAAGATGAGCCGCCACGCTCACGTAGGCGTTAGCTGTACCGACTGCCACTCGCAGCCAGCAGATAGCCCTATGGCAGCTAAAGAGCCGCATCCGAAAGACACAGACAATCATATTTCGGTGCTAGTTAGCCCAAAAACCTGTGCTAAATGCCACAGCAACGAGGTTAAAGAGTTTGAAAACAGCGGTCACGCAAGGGGCGCTATGCAGATGCAAGCCAACAAAGGAATAGTTGATCTAATGTATCACTATGAAGGACGTGATATCCCTGATCTTAAACATGCGCCTGATATTACCGGTTGCTCTCAATGCCACGGTAGCGTCGTTAAAATGGATGAGCATAACAAGCCTACCAAAGAGACCTGGCCCGTTTACGGCATTGGTACGGTTTATCCGGACGGTAGCGTAGGCGGATGCAAATCATGCCACTCGGGTCATAAATTTTCGATCGCCGAAGCTCGTAAGCCTGCCGCTTGCGCATCTTGCCACTTAGGACCTGATCATCCGGATATCGAAATTTACAACAACTCAATGCACGGACACGTATTTAACGCTGAAGGCAATGAGTGGAAATTTGACAGCGCTCCTGGTACTTGGGCAGTTCCTGATTACCGCGCTCCTACATGCGCGACCTGCCATATTAGCGGCGGTGTGGGCGATCTAAACTCCACTCACAATGTATCTCAACGCTTGAAGTGGAATTTGTGGCTGCCTAAGAGCAATCTACGCACCGGCGGTAATGAGACCGCGGTAAGCGAGTTTTTAAATACCGGCAAGTTAAACATTGGTAATCCTTTGGCGGGTAACCTCAACGGTCCTGAGGCAGCGCGTGCCGAGATGAAGCAAGTCTGCAAAGAATGCCATGCAAGTACCCACACGAATAATTTCTTTGAGGCGGGCGATAAGCAGGTACTTCTATATAACGTTTACAACGACGAAGCGACTAAGATGCTAAAAGAGCTTAAGGAAAAGAAACTTCTAAAAGACGATCCTTGGGCGGATGCGTTCCAGCGTATTTATTACACTTCGTGGCATCACGAGGGTCGCAGAATGCGCCAAGGCGCGCTAATGGGCGGACCTGATTATTCGCATTGGCATGGCGTATTCGAGGTCAAAAACGATATCAGAGAGATGCGCGAAATCTACGAGCGCCGCATCAAAACCGGCAAGATCGAGGAATAATCCTTCTTAGTCTGCTAAATTTTGCCGGACTAAACAGATCAAGCTTGTAAGCCCCTGCACTTCGCGGGGGCTTTTTTATTTGGATAAAATTTTGGAATTTTATTTTGTAATCCGTAAAGCCCATCGAAAATCGCCCCTAAAAGCCACTACAAAATCACTGTCTAATTATTTAAGATCATTGAGAATTTATGACGGAAATGGCTGATAAATTAGAGTAAATTTATCTCTTTGCAATCCAAAATTAGCTACAATCGCGCATATCATTTAAAAGGAATTTTATGGACAAGCAAACGGCATTAGACTTTTTGAGACTTCATCAGCCGATGCCTGCGCAGCTTTCAGATCAGCTTGTGGCAGAGTTTCGCGCGGTACGGGAGTTTTTGCGTGATAATCCCTGCGACGAGGCGCTTGAGCCGCTTTTGCGCTCGCTAAACGAGGGCGACGGCGCAGGTGAATATCCGCTCGTGGACGAGGTGCTAGGTGCGGCGGACGATGCTGCTGCGGTAGCTGCGATTAGAGCGGTCTTGGAAGATCCGAGCACGGGCAGCGGAGCGCGATTTTGGGCGACGCTTTTTAGCGTGAGCTTCGTCCGTAAGGAGCTCATCGCAAGCCTGGAGACATCGCTTAAATACGCAAACGATGATTTGATCGAGCTTACGAAGGAGCAGATCGAAATGTTTAATCAGCTGACGTAAAGTTAGCTGCTTAACTTATGGTTGCGCCTTACTCGATAGATTGCGCCGCTACAAAGCAAATCCAAATTTATAAAAATCGGCTTAATCGCAGGCTACTTTTAAATTTTAAAATTTTGGGGTCGCTTAAAATTTCTAGAGGCGGCGATTATGAAAGAGGCGCGCTTTGTTTTCTACGCGCTGTGGCAGGCGCCCTGTGCGAGGATTGCTATCGGCAAAGAATAGCGTCGCCGCTAAGTGCGAGCGGCGCAGGCACCGAGAGATATGTATCTAGGAGGGTAGAAATTTCACGGCGTCGTTTGAAGTAAAATTTTAAATCTACAGGCTTGTGATAGAATTTAAGTCATAATAGTGAAGCAGAATTTAATATGCGGCGAGCACGACGCTGAAATTTTAAGCTTGCGTCGCGCAGTGGTGAGATTTCGCTCGGTGCGATCCGTACGAAATTTTAAGCCGTAAAGATAAAGCGGAATTTCTCATACGTGATTTTTTTGAGACGAAATTGTAAGTAATGAGTTTGAGGCGGAATTCTAAAGTGCGAGTTAGACTATAAACTCGCACCGTCGGTAGAGGATACCGCGTCTTTTTTGCTCTGAGAACTCCTACCGCACGGCAAAGAATTTTGCGCCATTTGCACTACAGCTACGGACCTCAACCACGCAGTGAGCAAGGCTGCGCTATGCGACTAAGGATGTTGTACTATTTCGCAAGCGATCTTGTAGCGAGATTAGATTATGAGTCTCGGCGTGCGACATAGAAATTTGTGCGGTGCGATCCGCGTGGGATTACACGGCGCAGATTTTGCGTCCCCTTCTGCACCGCCAAAAATTCTTACTGAGCGGAGTTGCGATCTAGAAATTTTGCAACGGCACAAAATTGCCTAACGCGGATTTTGAGCTTGCGCGAAATTTCGCACCGCTAGCATGTGAGAGACCTGAAATTTTAAATTGCATGTCGCTTTTAAATTTTAAACTTATGAATTTGACCCGCACTTACTTTTAAATCCTAATTCCACGCCATGTTTGGCGATGAAATTTTAAAATTTCATCGCGCCAAGAGCAGCTCGATCAATCGGCGGACGCAGTTAAAAATTAAGTATAGATAAAATGCATCGGCGCGCGTGAAGCGGAGTTAAATTTAAATTGCGGGCGAAATTTTAAAGCGTGGCTTGGATCGTTCTCGGGCATCCGGTTTTGGCTCTAAAATAGTTAAATTTAGCGCTAGCGCCTGCGGAGCTTCGGCTACCTGATTTTTGCGGTGCCGAAGCAAAGCCCGTTTTCGTTGCACTGCATATTTTCTATCTGCGGATCCTCGCTTTCGCCGCAAATTTGAATCATCTGATGCGACGCCTCGTCCATTTTAGGCTCGCTGCAATGCGAAACGCCTGGCTTTGGATGCTCAGGATCGGAGCAAGCGCATACAAACAGCGCTGCGCAGGCGAATAAGAGGGAGTTTTTCATTTTAAATCCTTTTAAAAAAATTTCATAATTTTATC
>CAUONQ010000161.1:0-4142 GCA_963456995.1 uncultured Campylobacter sp.
GGAGCTTGCTCCGCTACTTCAAGGCATAGGCAACGTAGATATCGCTGCTCTTAACGCGGATCAAAAAAAGGAGCTTATCGATAAAGGCATCGATCTGATGCTACTAACGGATGAAGCTAAAAAATCGGGCGTTATGGACGAAGATGTTTATAAAAAAGAGCTTGAAATCGTAAAAGATAACTTAGCGCTTCGTGTATGGCAGGCTAAAGAAGCTAGCAAAATAAATATCGACGATAAAGAAATAGCCGATTTTTATAACAAAAACAAAGCGCGCTTTACCGAGCCTGCGAGAATAAAAGCGGCTCAGATCGTCGTTAAAACTGAAGCCGAGGCAAACGATATTATTAAGCAGTTAAAAGGTCTTAGCGACAGTGCGCTATTTACTAAATTTGCAGAGCTTGCCAAAGCTAAATCTATCGATCCGCAGGCTAAACAAACTGGCGGCGAGCTAGGCTGGATGCCTAGCGATCAGGTCAAGCCTTTTGCCGATGCGATCTCTAAGATAAAAGATGGTCAAATCACTACTAAAGCTATTAGAAGCAGAGTCGGATATCATGTCGTGCTAAAAGAGGAATCTCAAGCTAAAAAGCAGTTAAGTCAAAGCGAGGCAAAGCCTTTTATTGAGCGCGTGCTTAGACAGCAAAAAGCGGCGAAAGTAGTCGAGCAAAAAGCGGCAGATCTTCACAAAAACGCTAAAATCGAGTATAAATAATATAGGAGCTAAAAATGGGCGTTTTAGATATAGTAAAACCGGGCGTTTTAAGCGGCGATGACGTAAGTAAGGTCTATGCGTATGCGAAGCAGCAGGGCTTTGCGATCCCTGCGGTAAACGTAGTGGGATCAAATTCCATAAACGCCGTCTTGGAAAGCGCTAAAATCGCAAATTCGCCCGTTATTATTCAGTTTAGCAACGGCGGCGCGGCGTTTTATGCGGGCGCTACTTGCCCTAATGCCGCAGTTTTGGGCGCTATCGCGGGTGCGCGCCAGGTGCATGCTCTGGCAGCTCATTACGGCGTTGCGGTGATTTTGCATACCGATCATGCCGCAAGGAAGCTGCTTCCGTGGATCGATGAGCTTATCAAAGCTAATACCACTCATAAAAAAGCTCACGGCGTGCCGCTGTTTAGCTCGCACATGCTCGATCTTAGCGAGGATGATTTGGAGCTAAATTTAGCGACCTGCGAGAAGTATTTGGAAATTTTAAGCGATCTTGGAATTTCGCTTGAGATCGAACTTGGCGTCACAGGCGGCGAAGAAGATGGCGTCGATAATACCGGCGTCGATAACGCGCGGCTTTACACCCAGCCCGCAGATGTCGCGCTCGCCTACGAGCGGCTAAGCAAAATCAGCGATAGATTCAGCATCGCAGCAAGCTTTGGCAACGTCCACGGCGTGTATAAGCCGGGCAACGTTGTGCTGAGACCTGAAATTTTGAAAAATTCGCAAAAATTCGTCCGAGAAAAATTTAATCTGCAATCCGAAAAGCCCGTAAATTTCGTCTTTCACGGCGGCAGTGGCAGCGAGACCTCCGACATCAAAGCGGCCGTTAGCTACGGCGTCGTTAAGATGAATATAGACACCGACACGCAGTGGGCATTTTGGGACGGCGTGCGCGCTTATGAGGCCAAAAATCACGGCTATTTGCAAGCTCAAATCGGCAATCCGGAAGGTGAGGATAAACCGAATAAAAAATTCTACGATCCTCGCAAATGGCTGAGAGCGGGCGAGCAGAGTATGGTGGCGCGCTTGCAGGTCGCATTTGAAAATCTAAATTGCCTAAATAGGAACTAATATGGATCGCCCAAATAACGAAGTGCTCGATATCACGCTACCTGAGGCGAAGGAGCGCTCGTTAGCGGGCGTTTTTTTTAAGATCACAGCTCTGCCGATCGCGGTTTTTGTGGTGTTTTTGCTGGGCTATTTGGGGCTTATCGGGCTGAAGGTAGAGACGCACTCGATCCTGATGCTTGCGGTTTTACTCATTATTGCACTAATTTTAGCTCGTCATAATGCAGAATATGGCTGCTTAAATTTTCAAAATAATATTGATGATTTCAAGCGAGAGCTAAAGAATTACATCGTCGCCAATCTCCTAAGCATTGGTGGTAAGAAAAAATCCGATGCCAGCTTTGATCTTTTTGTGGACGAATACGGCTATTCGCTGCGTAATCAAAACTACGCTTCCGTCGCGTCGGCAGTCTTTCCGATGCTTGGAATTTTAGGCACCTTTATCTCGATTGCGATTTCGATGCCGCACTTTTCCTCAAACAATATCGATGGGCTCGAAACCGAGATCGCGCAGCTTCTAGGCGGCGTAGGTACGGCGTTTTACGTCTCGATCTATGGAATTTTCTTAGCGCTTTGGTGGATATATTTTGAGAAAAAAGGCATTAGCAAATATGAGCGTCTGCTCATCAAATACAAAAATTCCACTAAAAATTTCTTCTGGAACAAAGACGAGATCACGCAGGGCTATCTGAGTGAAATTTTAAACACTAATTCTGAAATTTCGCGCTCATTTGCGATGATGAGCTCTACGAATTTTACTGAAAGGCTAAATCGCCTAATCGATGAAAAAATCGGCGCTTTTGAAAGCGTGATGGAAGCCGAGAAGCGAAGTATGGCGATTACACAAGAAGAGCTTGAAAAAGCAGGAGAGATGATCCAAAGGACAAATCTCGCTCACGGTGAGTTAGATAAGAGCTTCGCTCAAATTTTATCTGCGCTTAAGTCCGTGTCTGCAAGCCTAATCGAAATTCAAAACGGAATTTCCGCGCAGTATCTAAGCCAGTCTAAGGCTTTAACGAACGGGCAAGGCGAGCTGGCTAACGTTACTAGTGCATTAAGCGCTCAAATCAAGAGCCTAAATGCTTCCTTGGGCGGGTTTGCGGGCGAAATTTCAAGTTCACAGAATGCTTATGCCGCTAAAATTGACGCTAGCTTTAAGGGGCTAAGCGCGGATTTGAAGGCACTTTTAGCTGGAGAGGACACTGCGCGAACGAGCAACGAAAGTATCATCGAAGAGCTTCGAAAAACGCTTGCGAGCATCGATGAAAAAGCACTTTTAGATGAAAACGAATAACGAAGAAAAAGAAACCTTTTGGATCGCGTACGCCGATTTGATGGCGGGGCTGCTTTTTGTTTTCGTGCTTTTAGTAGGCGGCATCATTGTCAAATACTTCCTCACGCAAAGCAATCTGCAAGAGAAAGAAAGTCAAATTTCAAGCGCGCTAGCAAGCCTGCAAAGCCAGGAGAAAAAAAGTGCCGAGCTTGAAGCGCTGAATAAAATTTTTAGCGACCAGCTTGAGAAGCTAAATATCGAAAACACCGACCTTCGCAAGCAAAATTCCATCTATTTCATACAGATCGAAGATCTAACCGAGATGGCGGAGAAGTTAAAAAAAGAGAATTTAGACATCAACTCGCTTCTGCAAAAAGCGCGCGACGACGCCAACGCTACGATCAGCCAAAACGAGCTTAAAATCGCCTTTTTGCTCGATCAACTCACGAAGAAGGAGAGCGATTTTAATAAAATTTTACAAGACCTCAACGTCACGAAAAACCGCATCCGCAACCTCACCGGAATGAAGGTTAAGATCATCGCCGATCTGAAGGAGAAGCTGGGCGGCAAGATCCGCATCGATAACGAAAGCGGCGCGATGACGCTAAGCTCGTCGATCCTTTTCGACAAGGGCTCAAGCGAGCTGAAAGAGAGCGCCAAAGAGACGCTCCGCTCGACGCTGCAGAGCTATTTCACCACGCTTTTGAATAACGACGAAATTCGCGAAAATTTAGATCAGATCATCATTGAGGGACACACGGACAGCGACGGCGGATATTTGTACAACCTCGAGCTCTCGCAAAACAGGGCGTTTGCGGTGATGGATTTCATCAACTCGTGGAATAAAGATGAGCGGCTGCAAAAATACCTCATCGCCAGCGGTCGCAGCTACACGCAGCCCGTGATGCGCAGAGGCGTCGAGGACAAGGACGCCAGCCGCCGCATCGAGATAAAATTTACCCTTTCAAACAAAGAGGCGATGGAGGAGATCAGGAAATTTTTGCAGTTCGACGCCAACGCTACGAATTAGTAGCTAGCCCTTAACGGCTCGCTCGAAATTTTAACCCGCAAAGGGGAGGGC
>CAUONQ010000162.1:0-4123 GCA_963456995.1 uncultured Campylobacter sp.
GCTTAGAAACATATCGCGATACTTGCTCATCTGCGGATATAGCTTTATGCACGGCGCGAAAAGATCATTTAACGTAAAGCCGCCATATTGCGCCAGCAGCTGTTCGCTGCTTAAACGCAACATCTCTTGAGCCTGCGCGGCATTTATATTTTGCATAAAGCTTGCGCGAAACTCATTATAAACCGCGCCGGTGGAGCAAAAGATTGCAGGCGTTAAAATTTCGATTGCAGGCAAGAGATCCTCGAAAGGCTCGATGATCTCGCCGATGCCGCGCACGTTTGCGGCCTCAAGCCCGCTAACAAAAAACGCGACGTCCGCGCCGATATTTTGCGCGATTTTGGTAAGCCGCTCGCGCGGAATTTTTAAGCTTAATTCCTCGTTCGCAAGCCGCAAAAACGCCGCCGCGTCGCTACTGCCGCCCCCAAGACCAGCACCGATCGGAATATGCTTTTTAAGCACGATCTTGTGCGAGCCGAAAAATTCCGCAAGCTCGCGCGCAAAGCCCGCCCGCTCAAGCGCCGCTTTGGCCTTTAAAATTATATTATCCGCGATCTGCGCGGCGTCGCATTCAAGCGCAAAGCCGCTCGCACGCTCGAAGCTTATCTCATCAAAGAGCTCCCTGCGCAACACGAAGCGCGAGGCGATCTCGTGGTAGCCGCCGCGCGTGCCGACGACTTTTAAAAAAACATTGATCTTTGCATAAGCTTTCAAAATTTTACTCCTTTGCCGCTATTTGGCACATTTTCGTTAAATTTAGTCCGCCACAATCCCATTTAGCGCGATTAAAATTTCAATCCGTGCGCGAGTTAAATTTCAGCCTGCGGTACGCCCCGTCCAGTGCGATCAAAATTCAAAAAACCGCGTGCCGTGAAGTGCGCGGCGCGGAATTTAACCCGCGATCGCGGCGCCCGATACGTAAATTTTATAAAGCGCGGAATTTTAATCCGCAACGCATGCGGCGGAATTTCAATCCGCGACGCAAATCTATCTTAGCGATTAAAATTCCAAGCCGGCAAAATTCTAGCCGCACCGCTGCACGCCGCACTAGGTCATAAATTTAGTTTATCGGTACGCCGCCCGCCGCAAAATCAAACCCGTTGGCGCAGACTACGCATTACCGCAAGCCGAAATTTCATTCGACAAAAGCTGCTTGCTGCGCCGCAATAAGCCCAACCTGCGCGCTTTTTAAATCGCGAAATTTTAATCTCGCGGTGCGTCGCCGTCGCACGGCAAAAAGCAGATTAAAATGTCGCTCCACCGGATCCGCCGCGTTTAAATTTAGCTCTCGCAGATTTATTTCTTTTCACAAGTGAGCGTCGCCTGCCTAGCCGCACGTTTAAATTTACGCCGCCTGATGCCGATTTTGCGATCCGTACGCAACAAGAGCGCGATCGCTCGAGTCGCCGCCGTCTGCGATAGAATTTAACCGCACATAGCAGCGCGCTATGCGAGTAAATTTAAAACGCGCCGTATTTATAACCGCTCAAATTTCAAGCCAGGGCCGCCCGATTAAAATTTCGCCGCAGGCTAGAGCCGCTGATTAAAACACGCCGCCTGCGATCGGAACGTCGTTCCAAAGGTATCTCACCTCGCCCAAGCTTATCTCGATGATCGAGTAAAAATCGCCGCAGATAAGCAGATAGCGGCCGTCCGAGGGGCTCGCCAAATCCTTTGCGGCAAGCTTTTTGCCCAAGATCACGTCGCGCGCGTCGCCGTCGTAAAAGTTCGGCGCGAGGTCCAAAAACTCGAGCGGATTTAGCGCCGCCTCATCCGCAAAGCGCGGATCTTGCAGGTCAAAAACTCCCTCGCTCTGCCGTCTAAGCGCACTTAGCGTACCGCAAACGCCTAGCTTTTCTGCCAAAATTTGCGCAAAAGAGCGCACGTAGCCGCCCTCGCTAAGTGCGACTCGAAAGCTCACGAAGGGGTGAGCGTAACTTAAAATTTCGGCATCAAAAACACGCATCGAGGTTTCTTTTAGGCTCACCTCTTCGCCTGCGCGAGCGAGCTTGTATGCGCGCACGCCGTCAATTTTCTTGGCACTGAAAGCGGGCGGGATAAATTTTATCTCGCTGCGCATTTGCGCCATCGCGGCATCTAAAACCTCGCGCGAAAGCGGCGGGATTTGCTCTGCGCGCCCTATGTTTTCATTATCGCCGCTTGGGCTTTGCGCGCCTAGCCACAGCGTCGCGGCGTAGATTTTTGGCTCCTTTTTCAAAAATCTAAAAAAGCGCGCGTATTGACCGAACGCCACGATCAGCGCGCCACTCGCAAAGGGATCGAGCGTGCCGCTAAAGCCCGCCTTTTTCACGCCGTATTTGCGCTTAAGAGCGCTTAAAAATTTATTACTGCCGATGCCCGCGGGCTTATCCGCCAAAAACAATCTATTCATAAGCGCCGATCTTTTCTACAAAATTTGACATTATCACGCGCGAAATTCCGCCAAAATTTATCGTGAGCCGATCGCCGTTTACCGCCGTAATCTGTCCGATGCCAAAGAGTTTATGTTTGATCAGCTCGCCCTTGCTAAAGCCGCTACTTTGCTCGCGCGGCGGCTCTTTGGTTACCAAACCCGCCTCGGCTATAAACCTGCTAGCGTCCAGCCTCTCGCGCTTGCCGCGATAAAACCGGCTAGCGGCAAAGCTAAGCGTAAGCGTGCGCTTAGCGCGCGTAATCGCCACGTATGCGAGTCTGCGCTCCTCCTCGATGTCGCTACTGTCGCCCAAAAGCGGAAAAAACCCCTCCTCCAGCCCGATTACGAAAAGATGCTCGAACTCAAGCCCTTTGCTTGCGTGCACGCTCATTATGTTTATCGCATCGCCCATAATGGCGTCTTGATCGCTAAGAAGGCTTAGCTCGTTTAAAAATTCCGCCAGATCAAAATCGGGCTTATTGCTCGCCTCATCCTTTAGCATAGCCAAAAACTCGTCGATGTTCGCTACCCGGTCGGCGCCGTCCGGAAGCGAGGCGTAGTAAGCCTTTAGCCCGAAAGCAGGCTCCAATGCCTCTATTTTTTTGATAGTATCGGCTAGCGCGGAAATAGAAGCGATGCCGCTTTTAAGCTCCGCTAGAGCCTGCGCCGCCTTGGCGCTAAGCCCCGCATCAGGCTCGCTAAACGCGTCGAATAAACTGATAAGTCGCAGGCGCGAAAGCTCCTCGAGCTTTGCTAGCGAGACCTTGCCGATGCCGCGCTTGGGTACGTTTATGATCCGCCTCATCGAAAAGTCGTCGTGCTCGTCGTTTACTAAGCGCAGATAGGCGATCGTATCCTTGATTTCGGCGCGCTCGTAAAATTTCACGCCGCCTACCATTTTGTACGGGATTTTGGCGCGATTCAGCCCCTCTTCCAGCGCGCGCGAAAGAGCGTTTACGCGGTAAAGCACGGCGATTTGAGAGGGCGCTACGCCGCTTGAAAGCAGCTTTTTTATGGCTTCTGCAATCTTTGCCGCCTCGATACCCTCCTCGTCTGAACGCAAAATTTCGATCTTTTCACCCCCGCCGTTCATGCTAGTAAGACTCTTGCCAAGGCGGTTTTTGTTATGCGAGATGAGCTCGTTGGCGGCATTTAAAATTTCATCCGTGGAGCGGTAGTTCTGCTCAAGTTTGATAAATTTTACGTTTGAGAACTGATCTTTAAAATTTAGAATATTTTCTATCCGTGCGCCGCGCCAGCCGTAGATACTCTGATCGTCATCGCCCACCACCGCGAGGTTTTCATGCGTGGTACAAAGCTTTTGCAGCAGTTTAAATTGAATGTCGTTGGTGTCCTGATACTCATCCACCGTGATATAGGCGTAACGGCGCGAAATTTCATCGCATAGCCGCTCATTGGCGTTTAAAATTTTATACGGCAAAATTAGCAGATCATCGAAATCCACCAGATTATTCGCCGCCAAATACGCCTCGTAGCGCTTATACGCGTCAGCGCAATGCGCGTAAAATCCGCTATACATCCTGCTTAGCTCATCCTCTTCGCCCTTTAGAAGCTCGTCGATATCTTTGGGGCCGATCAGAGAATTTTTGTAGGTTGAAATTTTAGCCGCCAATAGCGACGTGGGCAAATTTATTTCAAAGCCCTTGATGATCTTTTTCTTATCGTCGGTATCGATTACTTGGAAGTTTGCGC
>CAUONQ010000163.1:0-4122 GCA_963456995.1 uncultured Campylobacter sp.
GCTATAATACACTCATCTATTTCTACCCTTCTTCATCTTCAAAATGAAGCTAAAAAGCCCCTGTCTGCCGCTAACCATGATACGCGGAATTTCAAAATTTGAGTAGTGCGGGCGCAACACGTCGTTTTGCGTCGTAACGGCGCAGCTAAAGCCCGCCTCGCGCACGCAGCGCACGCTAATCTCGTCGTAAAAGCCGAACGGATAGGCAAAGGCGCTGCAAGAGATCTCAAATTTCGCCTCTATTTCGCGCTTTGATTCACTCATCTGACGCAGCTGCTCTTGCGCGTTCAAACTAGGCAAGTTTGCGTGATCGAGCGTATGCGAGCCGATCTCGATGAACCCGCTTTGCAAAAGCTCGCGGACCTCCTCGTCGCTTAGCATCTCCTCGCGATTTAGCTCGTCGCTTGATTTTTTCAGATCCTTATCGGTCGCCCAATTCCCCTCAAAGCGCCGGTTCACGATGAAAATCGTCGCCTTAAAGCCGTATTTTTGCAAAAGAGGCAGGGCACCCGTAAGATTATCGCGATACCCGTCGTCGAAAGTAATACAAACCGCCTTTGCGGGCTTTTTATCCAAGCTTGTAAGCTCGCTTAGCGTGTAGCTCGTAAAGCCGTTTCGCTTCAGCCACGCAAGCTGTTTTTCAAACGCAGCGGGGGTCACGCGCAGGCGGTTAAATTTAGAGGCGCGCTTTGGCAGATGCTCGCGGATCATATGATACATCAGCACGCGCGGATACTCGTAAGGTTGGTCCTTCGCCCACCACGCAAAGCGCAGGCAGAACCACGCAAAAAATGCCGCAAAAGCCAAAACCGCCGCGTAGATCATCGCTCGATCCTTGCGCGATATGCCAAAAAGCTCAAAATCGTAGCCAGGCTTAGCGCTTCTTTCGACAGATACGCTCCGTGATCGAACTGACAATCTATCAAAAGATAAATTAGAAGCGTAAGAACCCCAAACTGCCTGCTTTGGATGCACTCCTTAAAAATGCTAAATAGGATCGCGCCGTAAAAGATGAGGCCGAGCGCGCCGCTATAAAGTAAAATTTCTAAAAATAGATTGTGCGGCGCGTTATATTCAGGATGCTCTAGGACCGGGGAGCCCGGCAAATTTATATAAGAGCCCAGCCCGTAGCCTAAGATAGGCTTTTCTTGCGCCATTTCTAAAATATAGCTCCAAATCACGGTCCTGCCTGAAGAATCGCCGCTAAATAGCGCGGCTAGCCTTTGCTCAAACGACGGCGAAAGTGCGAGTAAAACGGCGAAAAGTGAGATGAAACCCACCGTGAAAAGCAGGTATTTTTTGTTTAGACTCTTTAAATTTAGCGCGCCGTAAAACGCGAGCGCGCAGAACGCGCCGACCCACGCCGCTCTGGAAAATGAAAAGATCATAAAAAATGCAAACAAAAATAGAGTTGCAAATTTAAGTGCCAAAGGCCGCCGTATAGCCACCGCGCTAAGGCAGAGCCCAAAGCCCATAAAAAGCCCTAAAATATTGCGGTTCGAAAGCGCTCCGCTAAGGCCTCCGCGAACAGAGTCACTTGAAAAGACGATTGCGTCAGGGCTGCTTGCAAACTGATAGATCACGCTCGCCGATAAAATTCCAAGCCCTACGAACAAAAAGGCAAAAACGGCGTTTTGATCAAAAAATTTAAGCTTGTAAAAATAGCAAAGCGCCAAAAATATAGCACCGTATCGAAGGACGAAAAATAGCGTGCTCTGCCATGCCTTTTTTGAGATAACCGCCTCGTTTAGGAGGTTTGAGATCGCTAGCGTCGCGACGACGCAGACGAAGCAGATCGCGATAAATCGCGTTTTTTTCAAAATTTCGCTTAGGATTGCGTAGTTTTTAAAATACAATAGATGCGCCAAAAAGAATAAATTTAGCGCTGCAAAAGAGATCTGATAAACCGCGTTTTTAAAAAATAGCGATGCGCACCAAAGAAGTAGCAGCGTTAAAAATGTAATCCTCCAGCCGCTAGGTGCGCCGTTTTCGTAAAAAAAATTTTTCATATTAAACTCTCATAAACTTTTATCGTTTTTTCTACCATCTGCTCTAGGCTGAAGTTTTGCGAAACGTAGCCGTAGCCGTCAAATTTCAGCTCGCGCGCAGGGACAAACAGCCCCGCCAGCGCCTGCGCGTCGCCTACGTCAAAAAAATAACCGTTTTCTCCCTCTCTTACGATATCTAGCGCACCGCCGTGACGGGTCGCGATCACGGGACAGTTTAGCGCGATCGCCTCAGCCATCGAGCGCCCGAAACTCTCGGGCTTGCTCGAAGCGCTTACCATGACCGATGAGAGCGAGTAAATCTCGGCTACCTTGCTCTGAGAGCCCGTAAAAATTATGCGCTCGCCCAGTCCAAGCCCCTCTACGAGCGATTTTAGCTCGGAAAAATACTCGTCGCGATCCGCTCTCACGCCGCCTACGATCAAAATTTTAAGATTTTGTTCGCTTGCCAAAGCCGCAGCGCGAATCAGGGTTTTGTAATCTTTAATCTGCGTGATGCGCCCAATGCTTGATACGATGAAATCATCCTGCGCGAGGTTAAAATTCTGCCGAAATTCTGCAATGAAGCGCTCGTCTAAATTTTTGGGATTAAATTTTTCTAGATCTATGCCGCGCGGAATGATCGTGATCTTGGCCGCATCCACGCCGTAGCTTTTCACCACGTGATCGCGAGTATAGCCGCTAGGGCAGATGATCGCGTCCGCATCCGTCATGATTTTGCTGTAGAAATTTACGGAATTTATCCCGTGCACGGTGCTTACGATCTTTGCATGCGGACGAGCAAATTTAACCAGCCACGCCGGCACGCGTGAGCGAACATGCACGATGTTGGGGGCTATGCCGCTTAAAATTTTACGCAGCTTTAGCACTCTAGCGGGTGCAGTGAGGATATTTTTGGAGCAAACGTCGAGCTGTACGTGCACGCCGCCCTCGTTTTCTATCTTTGGCGCCAATTTGCCGCCGTTACTGATAACGAAATTTTCGATGCCGCGCCGCGCAAACTCCCTATTTAGCTCGACTACGCCGCGCTCGACGCCGCCTTCGTTAAGCTCGGGCAGGATTTGCACGACCCTCATATTTTTATCTCCCTCACAAACGCCTTAAGATCGTACTTCGCGGTTTTTTTTAGCGTTTCGTCATAGCGCCTAGCGTGACCCGTAGAAACGAGAGCGCTTATAAAATCGTCAAATTTATTATGAGCGTCTTTGCGCTTTAGGCTCAAAATGGCTACGTTCGCGCTCCCGTTAGATGCAGCCTCGCTTATCATCGAGACGCTGTCCTCGCTGATAAAGACCCACTCGCACTGCGCCAAAAAATCGCCGATCGGATTTACGGGCTCGCGGCTATAAATCACGCTGTAATCCCAGCTGAGCTTTTCTAGCGCGCTCTCGGTAGCCCGCGGCGTGCGCGGAGAGGTAGTTAGCGCAAACTCGCAGTCCGCAAACTGCGCCCTCACGCCCTCGATCTGCTTTAAAATTTCATCCCCCATCTCAAAGCAGGAATTCGGCCCGCCGATGATAAATCCGATGGATTTGCGCTGCGGCTGATACAGCCCCTGCGGGCGCGAAAAACTAAGCGAGACGGGCGAAATTTTAAGATTTGCGCGCGGTTTTGGGCGGTCATGTGCGCCTGCGATGATGACACTAAAATCCTTGCGGTAGCCCTTCGGATACATTAGCGCTATACTCGGCTTTGCATATCTGCGCGCGTAAAATTTCAGCGCGTAATAGGTCGTAGAACCCGCGCCTACGAACAGATCGAAATCTGCGAAATTTAAATTGCGATCTGATGCAGCGTCTAAATTTGCGCTATATGATACGGCGTCTGAATTGGTGTCATTCGGCGCGGCATCTAAATTTGCGCTATCCGGCGCGGCGGGGCTATTTAAATTTGATCTGTTTTCGCGGTTCGCCGCCATGCCGCCCTCGCCTAGGTCGCACTTAAAAATTTTAAAATAAAGCCCGAAAAAATCAAGCGCGTAGGAGCAGAGTTTAAGAAGTTTATTTGCGTAAGCGATCTTGCAAATGCAAAACTCAAGCCCTCTTAGCTCGCAAAATGCGATGCTTTGGTTCTCGTGCCCCTTGCGACCGTCGCTTAAGATGATCGCTTTTCTATG
>CAUONQ010000164.1:0-4102 GCA_963456995.1 uncultured Campylobacter sp.
ATCGTGCGGATGATCTGCGCGCGGCGCGGCACTTCGATGCCGCATAGCTTCTCGACCGCGGCGCAAAAGCCGTAGTTGTTCGAGCCTGAAGCGACGTAATCGATGCGGTCTGTTACGGGGACGAACTCCGCGTAGATCATATTTTCTGCCATCTTTTCGATGCCTCGGTGCATATAGCCCACGCCCGGGCGGGCGCGCACGATGCGCTCGCCGTCAAGCTCCAGCACGAGCTTTAGTTGGCCGTGCGCGCTTGGATGCTGCGGACCGAAATTTAAGATCATATTCGCGCCCTCGCGCTCGTACTCGATGTTTTCGAAAAACGGTCTTAGCTTGCTTGGATTTTGCATTATTTTCTCTTTGTGATGATCTTGTAAATTCCGCGTTTAGCGCGTTTTACGAAGCGCACGCCGCCCTCTTCTTGGTATTCTTGTAAAATTTTATCTTGCGGCCGCGGCTCGCCTCTAGCGCCCTCGTGATAGAGCCGCGTAAAGTTAAAGGTATCTTTTTCATCTACGAATGCGGAATTTCGGTTTTCTTCGCCGATCCGCTCGCGTGCGCCGACCCCAAAAATTTTATCCACCTCGTACCACTTGGCAAACTCGTCTCCTTGCAGCGGATAGGACTTTAAAAGCGGGTGTCCGAACCAATCATCGGGCATTATTAGGCGCGCCAAGTTCGGATGATTTTCAATCCAAACGCCCATCATATCGTATAGCTCGCGCTCCGCCCAGTTCGCGCTTTTGTAAATGCCCGCAGCGCTTTGCAAAAAGCTCTCATTCGGCACGAAGCACTTTAGCCGCGCGCGGCGCGCTCTTTTTATATCCAAAAGCTGATAAAAAACCTCAATGCCGCCGCGAGCCTCGGTAAAATCCACGCCGCTTAGCTCACATAAAATTTCATATCCCGCGCCCTTAAGCGCACGTAGCGCCGCTAAATTTTGCGCAGGCTCCACATAGAGTACGAGAGTGTTAAATTCCACGTACGAGTTTAAAATTTGGACGCCTTCAAGCGCATCCAGATCGTCTTTGAAATCGCTCTCGTTTGCGCTGGATTTCGGCGTTTCCTCGGGAATGAAAAATCTGTCTTTGTAGTAATTTTTTTTACTCTGATCGCCTTTGGGATTAAATTTTCTCATCAGATCAGCCTTTTTGCCTTTTGCGCGCGGCGCGGAGTTTGGGTACGGATCTTTTTTTGCAGCACCATCATCGCAAACTGCAGCGTCTCGGGGCGCGGCGCGCATCCAGGCAAATAGATATCCACGGGCACTATGCGGTCGCAGCCCTGCACCGTAGCGTAGGTATTAAACATCCCCCCCGTATTGGCGCAGCTGCCCATGCTGATAACCCATTTGGGCTCGGGCATCGCGTCGTATAGGCGGCGCGTAAACTCGGCGTGCTTTTTGCTAAGCGTGCCTGCGATTATCATCACATCCGATTGCTTGGCACTTGCGCGAAATATCGTGCCGAAGCGGTCAAAGTCAAATCTACCCGCGCCCGCCGCCATCATCTCGATCGCACAGCACGCAAGCCCATACGTCATCGCCCACAAAGAGTTACTTCTGCCCCACGCGATGAGTTTATCGACGGTCGTTAGAACTACGGGAAGCCCGTTTTCGCGCGCGTAGTTTATCTTATGCTCTGCCAATTTAGCGCTCCTTTTTTCCAGGCGTAGATGAAACCGATGCCTAATAATACGATGAAAAACGCCATCTCTACAAGCCCGAACACGCCTAAAATTTTAAAATTTACCGCCCACGGAAACATAAAGATAATCTCGACGTCAAAAAGTATGAAAAGCACGGCTATCAAAAAAAAGTGGGAGTTCATTCGGTTGGGCTGTTTGACGGCCTCGGGGCCGCTTTCGTAAATTTCGCCCTTTAGCCGCTCATCGCGCCTGTCTGCTAAACGCGAGCCTACCAAAGATGATAGTTTAACGATGAGCGAAAAGACGCAAAAAGCTAGGATTAGCATTACGAATATTCCGAAATACGGGCTTTGCAGCGGAATTCTAGACATTTTTCGCCTCGGTTTTAAAATTTAATGTGGATTGTAACGAAGTATTGATTTAATAAAGCTTAGCGCGCGCCACTAAATTCGCTTTTAAAATTAAAATTTATATACCTCGCCCGTGCGATTTAGTGGGGATTAAGGCGCGTGTGGTAAAATTTCGCGGCTTTTAAGGGAGAGATATGAAATCTAGCAAGATAAGTCTCATTTTCTACGGCATATTCTGCGGCGTAACAATCTATTTTCTTATCTGGGGATTCGGTTTTATAGGAAGCGGCGATAAAATGCTATTTTTAGTTTCGGTATTTTTAGGCATCTTTATGGCCTTTAATATCGGCGGAAACGACGTGGCGAATTCCTTCGGCACCAGCGTCGGAAGCGGCACCCTTAGTATCGCACAAGCCCTTTGTATCGCGGCGGTATTTGAAGCAAGCGGCGCGGTAATCGCAGGCGGCGAAGTAACCTCGACGATCCGCAGCGGCATAATCGATCTTAGCAAAATGGACGTGCATCCGAGAGATTTTATCTATGTAATGATGAGCGCGCTTTTCGCGGCGGGTGCGTGGCTACTTTTTGCCAGCAGAAAGGGTTTGCCCGTATCTACTACTCATGCGATCATCGGCGGTATCGTGGGCTCGGGGCTTACGCTTGGCGCCCTGCTTAATACCGCAGAGACTTCCGCATTCTGGCTCGTGCAGTGGGATAAGATCGGCAAAATAGCGATCTCTTGGGTGCTATCGCCGATTTTAGGCGGCGTGATCTCCTTTGGAATTTTCTGGCTCATCAAACATTACATTTTGGATTACAACCGCTATGCTCAAATAAAGATCGACCGCATAAAGCGCGAAAAAAAATCCCTTCGCAAGCTGCATAAAAAGACCTTCGAGACCCTGGACGACATTCAAAAGATCGCCTATGCAGAGGCGCTAAATCATGATATTTACGCGATGCGCGATCCCGATTTCGACCCAAGCGAGCTGGATAGCGAGTATTATAAAAAGGTAATCGAGCTTGACGCCAAAAAAGAGAAGCTAAAATCCCACAAAGCCCTAGAGTACGGGATTCCAGCCGTAGCCGGTATCGGAGCTTTCGTAATCTCGGCGATGCTGATATTTAAGGGGCTGCATAATCTAGATTTTGGGCTGACGAATTTTTACAACTACCTCATCATCGGTATGTCGACGCTGATTACTTGGCTTTTGATGTTTATTTTCGCTAAAACCCTGCGCCGCTCAAATTTAAACAAATCCGCGTTTTTGATGTTTAGCTGGCTACAGGTACTCACTGCTAGCGGCTTTGCCTTTTCGCACGGCAGCAACGACATCGCAAACGCCGTGGGTCCGTTTGCCGCCATCATCGATACGATGGCTACGAATAGTATCAATCCCTCCACTCCCGTGCCGCAGCAGATTATGATAATGTTCGCAGTAGCCCTCATAGCGGGGCTTTGGTTCATCGGCAAAGAGGTGATCGCCACCGTAGGCACCAATCTTACGAAAATCCACCCTGCCTCGGGCTTTAGCGCCGAGCTCGCAAGCGCCGTCGTCGTCATGGCGGCATCGGTGCTGGGGCTTCCGATCTCCTCGACCCACGTGCTAATCGGCGCGATTTTGGGTATCGGCTTGGTAAATCACAGCACGAACTGGTCGCTGATGAAGCCGATCGGGCTAGCGTGGATCATCACCCTGCCCGTCTCGGCATTGCTTTCGGCGTTTGCATTCGTGCTTTTGCGCCACGTATTTTAGGCTAAATTTAAAGATCCGCTCCCCGGAATTTTAAAATTTCGCAAATTTCTACGCAGGCTAAATTTTAAAATTTTACGGCGCCGAAGCGAGTAAATTTTGCAGCTCCTCTTGCGGCACGTCACAGCGCAAAACTCGCTCGCAGCGACGTATATCTCGCTCGCACGCCCTGTAAAATTTAATAAAATTTTAGCTACAATCGCGCTTTTAAATTTAGGAAAGCTATGAGTAAATTTGAAATTTTCAGATCCACCCTCGCCGTGATGATGGGCTACATGCCGCTGGGGCTGGCGTTTGGTATCTACGGCATCAGCCAAGACCTGCCCGTATGGGCGCTCGCGCTAACCTCACTGC
>CAUONQ010000165.1:0-4035 GCA_963456995.1 uncultured Campylobacter sp.
ATATGACGAAAGGTGATTTAAAAGAATTTTTTAGTAAATTTATAAAAGATAAAGGAGTGATATGAGGCACTTTCTTACGTTAAACGATTTTAGCAAAGACGAGATAATCGAAATTTTAAATTTAGCCTTTAAGATTAAAAAAGAGGCGAAGGTGCGAAATTTTAAGCCATATTTGAAAGATCAAAAATTAGCGATGATATTTGAAAAAAGCTCGACCAGAACGCGCGTTAGCTTCGATGTTGGGATGAACGAGCTCGGCGGGCACGCGCTGTTTTTGAGCAGTCGCGACATCCAGCTCGGGCGAGGCGAGCCGATCAAAGACACTGCCCGCGTGATTTCGCGAATGTGCGATCTAATCATGGCGCGCGTAAATCGCCACGAGACGCTAATAGAGCTCGCGGAATTTAGTCGCGTGCCGGTGATAAACGGGCTAAGCGATAAATTTCATCCCGTGCAGCTAATGGCGGATCTCATGACGATCGTGGAGCGCGGTATTGAAACTCCAAAAATAAAAGCCGCGTACGTGGGCGACGGCAACAATATGACGCACTCGTGGCTGATGCTTGCTAGCAAGCTGGGATTTGAGCTGCGAATAGCGACGCCCATGGGCTATGAGGCTGATCCGCAAATACTGGCGCAGGCGCAAGAAAATGCTAAAATTTCAGGCGCTAAAATTTTAATAACGAACGATATAAAAGAAGCCGTAGCGGGCGCAAACGTCGTGACGACCGATACTTGGGTCTCGATGGGGCAAGAAGCTGAAAAGGAGCAAAGAATTCGCGATTTCGCGGGCTTTTGCGTAGATGAAGGCTTAATGGCTCTAGCAGGTAGCGGCGCGATCTTTTTGCACTGCCTGCCGGCGTACCGCGGATATGAGGTGAGCGAGGCCGTGTTTGAAGCGCACGCGGATGAAATTTTTGCAGAGGCGGAAAATCGCCTGCACGCGCAAAAGGGCGTTATGGTCTGGCTGGATCAAAGAAGGTAAATTTAGGAGAACGCATGGAAGAAAAAGAGAAAGCGCTAAAAAAGATCGACAAAGCGAGCGAATTTTTTGGGCTGGATAGCTCGAAAAGGACGGTTTTTGAAATTTCGCAGGGCGAGGACAACGAGAAAAAACTCACTTTAAAAAGCGGCTCGTGGAGCGACGAGGAGCCGTGGTTCGGCATCGACGAAAATAACGAAGTGCACACGATGATCTCGATAAAATCGCTTGCAAATCTCATCGCCGCGACCAAAAACGCGATGCAGGAAAATTTTAACCTCAAGCTTGAGCGCTCGATCTTGCAGCATACGCCGGTGGATTTCGGCGACGCGTGGATCGTGTGCATGGACGAGATCAGAAGGCTAACGGGCGCAAATCCGAGTGCGAAAAGATTAAGCTTAGACGTCGACGCCGTCGTCTCGCGCGTAAAAAGCCTACATCCGAACCTTTTCATCGACATCGAAGAGCTTATCAAAACTAAGGCGGGCGGCCGTGAATAACATAGACTTCGACGCTTACGCGAAATTTTCGCGCCCGGGACCACGCTACACGAGCTATCCGACCGCTTTGGAATTTAGCGAAAATTTCAGCTACGACGGATATTTGAACGAGCTGAAAAATCAGAAAAGCTCCACGCCGCTGTCGCTTTACTTTCACATGCCGTTTTGCCGCTCCGCCTGTTATTTTTGCGGCTGCAACGTAATCTACACGGGCAAGCGCGACAAGATGGATCGGTATTTGGACTATATCGAGCGCGAAATGCAAATTTTAAGCGGCGTCGTGGACGGCTCGCGCCAGGTCGTGCAGATGCACTTCGGCGGCGGTACGCCTACATATTTTAGCGCCGAACAGCTCGCGCGCCACATAAAAAATATCAAAAAATATTTTAAAAGCTTTAGCTCTGAAGCCGAGATCAGCTGCGAGATCGATCCGCGATTTTTAAACGCCGAGCAGCTTGACGTGCTAGTTTCGAACGGCTTTAACCGCATAAGCTACGGCGTGCAGGACTTCGATCCGCGCGTGCAAAAAGAGATCCACCGCATCCAGCCTTTCGAGCTTACAGGGGACGTCATAGCCATGGCGCGCGAGAGGGGGATAAAATCAATAAATATGGATCTGATCTACGGGCTTCCGTATCAGAGCCTAGCTAGCTTTAAGCGCACGCTGGAGCTTGCGCTTTCGCTTGATCCGGACCGCTTCGCGATCTTTAACTACGCGCACGTGCCGTGGATAAAAAAATCTATGCGTAAATTTGACGAGACGACACTGCCAGAGCCCAAGGTAAAGCTTGAAATTTTAAAATTTACGCACGATTTTTTGAGCGCGAACGGATATGAGATGATCGGCATGGATCACTACTCAAAGCCCGCAGACGAGCTCCATACCGCGCTTAAAAACGGCTCACTGCACCGTAATTTTCAGGGCTACACGACCAAGGGCGGCGCAGATCTGATCGGCATCGGGCTAACCAGTATCGGCGAGGGCGTGCGACACTATGCGCAAAATTTCAAAGATATGGACGCATATGAAGCCGCGATCGATGCGGGCAGGCTGCCGTATTGCAGGGGCATTTTGCTAAATGAAGAGGATCTGCTGCGCAAAGAGGTGATTATGGGGCTGATGAGCAATTTTTGCGTCGATATAGAGGCGATCGAGGAGAAATTTAAGATAAAATTTTTCGAGCACTTTAGAGCGAGCCTAAAACAGCTTGAGGCGCTAAAGGATTTCGTGCAAGTCTCACCACATAGAATTTCGGTAACGCCTACCGGTACGCTTTTGATCCGCAATATCGCGATGTGCTTTGATGAGTATATGGGCAAAAATTTGGGCGAGAAGCGCTTTTCTAAAACCGTTTAAGCGGCGCGGCTATGAGTAGGGCAAAGCTTGGAGCGTTCGATTTTGCGGCACTTAGCGAGCGCTGCGTAAAATGTGGTAAATGTATCCAAGTCTGCACGGTTCATGGCATTAACGGCGATGAAGTAACGAGCCCGCGCGGATTTGTGGATCTTTTGGGCGCTTACGGCAGAAATGAGCTAAAGCTTGATAAAAACGCTAAGAAAATTTTTGAAAGCTGCTTTTTATGCACCAACTGCGTAGATATTTGCGGCGAGTCTTTGCCCATAGATACGGCAATCGAGAATGTTCGCGCGCGCATTGCGGAAAAATTTGGCATCGCGTGGTACAAAAAAGCTGCGTTTTGGCTGCTCGGGCACCGCAAAGCGCTGGATCTAGCAGCAGCGCTTGGATACGTGTTTCTTAGCTGTAGCTTTAAGATGCGAAAAGATACGCAAAGCTCTATGTCGCCTAGATTTGACTTGCCACTACTTAAAAAAGAGCGCCTGCTGCCTGCTCCTGCGAAAAAGAGCTTTATGAACTCGCACGCAGAGCTTATCGACAACGGCGGCGAAAAAACTATCGGAATTTTTATAGGCTGCATGGCAAACTACGCTTACACGGGCGTAGGCGAGGCGATTTTACATATCGCACGAGCGCTAAAGCTAAACGTAAATTTGATGAAGGAACAAGCCTGTTGCGGCGCTCCTGCGTATTTTACGGGAGATTTTGCAGCGGTTGAACGCGCGGCAAAATTTAATATAGCATATTTCGAAAAAGTCATGCCTGCTCTTGATGCGATTATCGTGCCCGAGGCTACGTGCTCTGCAATGCTGCGGGTGGATTACGCGCATTTTTTTGAAAATGAGCCGCAATGGAAAGCCCGTGCGCAAAAGCTTGCGAGTAAAATTTTTATGGCGAGCGAATACTTTTATAAATTTACAAACTTAAGTGATCTTTTGATGCGCCGCTGTAAAAGGGCTTTAGCGATTACTTATCACGATCCGTGCCATGCTCGCAAAATGCAGGGTATTTGGAAAGAACCGCGCGGCTTGCTCGCTCAAAACTACGAAATAACCGAGATGGATGAGCCTAATAAATGCTGCGGATTTGGCGGTGTGACGATGCAGACCGAGCGTTACGAGCTCGCGCGTGAAGCAGGATTAGCTAAGGCGCGTGCAATGGCAGATCTGCCTGTGCGCGTAGTCTCCGCCGAGTGC
>CAUONQ010000166.1:0-4020 GCA_963456995.1 uncultured Campylobacter sp.
TCTTTAATTTTGTTTAAATAAAAAGTTAGTATAATCGCCAAAGTTTTGTTTTAATTTTTACAAAGGAGAAACGATGGAGTTTCTGACAAGTTTGTCTGAAAGCACTCAATTCTTTTTGCAGCTCATTATAGTCTTGGGCTGTTTGTTTTATGGTGCTAAAAAAGGCGGTATGGCGCTGGGAATTCTAGGCGGTATAGGCTTAGTGATCTTAGTGTTTGGATTTAGATTAGAGCCGGGTAAGCCGGCAGTGGACGTTATTTTAACTATCCTCGCAGTTGTCGTAGCAAGTGCAACGCTACAGGCTACGGGAGGGCTTGATGTAATGCTTCAAATAGCGGAGAAATTGCTTCGTAAGCATCCGAAGATGGTTTGTATCATCGCTCCAACTGTTGCGTGGACGCTTACAATCTTATGCGGAACCGGACACACCGTCTATACGCTGCTTCCGATCATTTATGACGTAGCTATTAAAAATGGAATTCGCCCTGAGCGCCCGATGGCTGCTTCTACGATCTCCTCGCAGCTTGCTATCATCGCCAGCCCCGTTTCGGTTGCCGGCGTTTCGATGGTCGCGATCTTGCTAGGTCAAGGCGTGCATATCGAGGGCTTTAGTACGTATTTGGATCTACTTAAATTAACAATCCCTTCTACTTTCATCGGTATGCTTGCGATCGGAACGTGGTCGATTTTTAGAGGTAAAGATCTAGATAAAGATCCGGAATTTCAAGAAAAGATCAAAGATCCAGAGCAGAAAAAATATATCTACGGCGAGACTACGACCCTGCTAGGTCAAAAGCTTCCTAGGATTAAGTGGATCTGCATGTGGATTTTCTTAGCCACTATTGCGCTAGTAGCGGTTTTAGGTTACGAAAAAAGCTTACGCCCTGCGTGGACTAAAAATGTTCCGGGAAAATCCGTAGAGATCATCGTCGATAAAAAAACGGTCAAAAATATCACGATCAAAGATGGTCAGGTCATTTCTATGGTGGACGGCGGTAAGGTCGTCTCAAATGTCAAAGAGTCTAAAGCCAAAGATGCGACGAAATTTAATAGCGTCGAAATTTATGACAAAGATAAAAAGCTAGCTCAAAACATCGTCTCTCAAGACGGAAACGTCGTCATCACGACAGGCGATAAGAGCGAGAGCATCGCAAACGCAAGCATTGTCGTAAAAGATACGATGAAAAAGACCACAAATTTAAATATGGTCTTAACCATTCAAATTTTCATGCTTCTTGCAGCATCCATTATGATGATTGTCTCGGGTATCAAAGCGGGCAATATCGCTAAAAATGAAATTTTTCATAGCGGTATGATCGCGCTCGTGGCGATCTATGGAATTTCATGGATGGCAGAGACTATGTTTACTGCTCATATCGAAATGCTAAAAGCGTCGCTAGGTAAGGTCGTTATGGCGTATCCGTGGACGTATGTCATCGTTTCGCTTTTGATTAGTAAATTCCTTAACTCTCAAGCAGCAGCGGTTGCTACTTTCGTACCGCTAGCGGTTAGCATCGGTATTGATCCGGGCCTTATTATCGCGTTTGCACCGGCTTGCTACGGATACTATATCCTACCTACCTATCCGAGCGATCTTGCGGCGATCCAGTTCGACCGCTCCGGCACTACGCACATCGGTAAATTCGTCATCAACCACAGCTTCATTTTCCCTGGGCTAATAGGCGTTCTTACTTCATGCGCGATGGGCTTTATCTTCGCTCATATTTACGGCTATTTATAATAGCTATATGCTCGCGAGTTCGATACTCGCGAGCTTTAAATTTCAAATCCCAGTAGCTTTTTAAAATTTTATAAAACCTTGAAATTTTTAAATTCTAAAGCTTTCTAAATTCCGTTCATAACCCGCTCTAGGCTAATTCGTTTTAAATAAAATTTACGTTATAATCCCGCCAAATTCCACACAGGAGGCAGATATGCAAATCCCTATCGCATACGGCAAAGATGATCATCTAAATCTAGAGATAAACGAGAAAAATTTGCTCGGCGTTTTTGATCCAAACCCCGTGGCTAAATTTGATGAAACGGCGCTCATCGCAAAGGCTCTGGCAAATCCGATAAATCAAAAAAGCTTTGATGAGTTTATCGCGGGCGATGAAAAGATCGTTATCATCGTAAACGACGGCACGCGCCCGACGCCGACGGCAAAAATTTTAAAGCAAATTTACCCAAAAATCCGCGAGAAAAATAAAATTTTCATCATCGCCACCGGCTGCCATAGGCAGTGCTCGCTCGATGAATACGAGATGATCTTCGGCAAAGAAATTTACGCGGAAATAAGCGGCAAAAACGAAGTTCACGATCACGACTCCAAGCACGATGAGATGGTATTTTTAGGCGAGAGCAAAAACGGCACGCAGATGTATCTAAACAAAATCGTGGCCGAAGCTAAAAAAGTGATCGTCATAGGCTCGGTCGAGCCGCACTATTTTGCGGGTTACACCGGCGGCAGAAAGGCCTTTTTGCCTGGCACGGCGTCATACGAGAGCATCACGCAAAATCACAAGCTCGCCCTAAGCTCCGACGCGCAAGCGCTGCGCCTAGAGGGCAACCCCGTGCACGAGGATATGATCGATGCGATGAAGGTGCTCGCGCATATCGACGTTTTTTCGATCCAGACGGTGCTTGACAGCGAGCACGGCGTGTATTATGCGAGCGCGGGCGATCTAAACGACAGCTTTTACGACTGCGTAAAAAAGGCAGACGAGGTATTTTGCGTAAATATCCCGCGCAAGGCAGATATCGTGATCTCGGTCGCGCCCTATCCGATGGACGTCGATCTCTATCAGGCGCAAAAAGCCCTAGACAACGGTAAACTAGCGCTCGCGCAGGACGGAATTTTAATAATGGTTGCAAAGTGCCGCACCGGCATCGGACCAAAACCGTTTTTCGATCTGATGGCATCCGCCGATACGCCTAAAAAGGTGCTGGAAAAGATCAGCGCGGGCTTTAAGCTCGGCTATCACAAGGCTGCCAAAATGGCCGAAATCTCGCTCTGGGCGCAGACTTGGGCGGTATCGGATCTTAGCGACGATGAGATGCGAGCCGTACATCTAAAGCCGTACCACGACATCCAAAAGGCCGCGCGCGACGCGCTCGCGCAAAAGGGAGCGGACGCAAAAATCATCATCCTGCCGTTTGGCTCGATGACGGTGCCTAAGGCGTAAGTTTGGCTAAAATTTTATATTACGACGCGAGCTGCGGCATCAGCGGCGATATGAATTTAGGCGCACTGGTGGGGCTTGGAGTGGATTTTGACTATCTTTGCGCCGAGCTAGAGAAGTTAAATTTAGCTGGCGAATTTCGTCTGGAACGCAAAAACGTGCTAAAAAACGGCATCGCCGCGACAAAAATCGACGTAGTGCCGCTAAAATCGCAGCCTCACGCCAGAAACTACGCGGGTATCAGGCAAATTTTAGAGAGTTCAAATTTAAGCCAGAGCTGCAAACAAAGAGCGGGCGCGATATTTCGCACGATTGCGCAGGCCGAGGCCAAAGTCCACGGTACGGACGTAGAGCGGGTGCATTTTCACGAAGTCGGCGCGATCGATAGCATCGCGGACGTCGCGGGCGCGGCGATCTGCCTCGAGTATCTTTTTGACAAGCTCGGCGTCTCGCGCGTGATAAGCTCTAAAATCGAGCTTGGCGGCGGCGTAGCGATCTGTGATCACGGCGCGCTTAGCGTGCCTGCGCCAGCCGTTTGCGAAATTTTAAAAGGCGTGCCCGTAAGCCTCGGACGCGCAAATTTCGAGATGACTACCCCCACGGGAGCGGCGATTTTAAAGGCTTGTGCAGACGAATTTACGGACGGCGCGAGCTTTAGGATAGAAAAGATCGGCTACGGCGCGGGAGGCAAGGACGCAGCGGGCTTTGCAAACGCGCTTCGCGCGATGATCTGCGAGGCGGACGAGGATTTAGACGAGCGAAATTTAGGTGCGCGCTCGGGCTACGGCGAGGTTTGCAAACAAATTTTAATCTCCACGAACATCGACGATATGGACGC
>CAUONQ010000167.1:0-4005 GCA_963456995.1 uncultured Campylobacter sp.
GTTCGGGCTTAAAGAATGCGAGGCAGAGCTCATAGAAGCGGACGTAGAGCATAAATTTGATATGGAAAATTTCGGCTTGATAAACGATACGCCAAATATTTTTCGCGTTCTAAAAGAGCGTAGCTTGCGATACTTTATAAATTCCCAATCGGTCTCAAAAAAAAATCTAAGCACGATCGCCGGCGAATACGTGAAATTTTTAGGCGCGAAAAACGCCGGAGAAATGAGTAGCGACAGCTTGTTAAAACTACTTGATTTTATCGCCGCGAAAAAAGATGCGGCGCACGCGCAAAGCTTATCAGAGCTTCAAAGCGCCTTTGCGGAATTTAGCCGCATAAAAAAGCAGCTGGATGAAATTTTAGATCAAGAGCGCAAGATCGAGGAGTTAAAGGAATTCGCTCGCTTCGAGATTGAAAAAATCGAGCGCGTATCGCCAAAGATCGGCGAATATGAGGAGCTTTTGCAGATCAAAAAAAAGCTTAGTAAGAAAGATAAGATCGAGGAACTTTGGGCTAGGGCGCAGGGCGTTTTTGAGCTGGAGCGCAGCGTCATCGAAGCGCTAAGTCTTAGCGGACTGGATAGTGCGTTTTTTGAGGATGCGATGAACGAACTGCGGCTAAAGCAAGAAAGTTTAAGCTTAGACGAGCTAGAAAACATCGACATAGAGAAAATTTTAGATCGTATCGAAGCTATTAGCGCGCTAAATAGGCGCTACGGAAGCGTAGAAGAGGCTTTGGCTACGCTTGAAGCGCGCAAGAAAGAGCTTGAGCATTACGAGCAGTTAAGCTTTGAAAAAACCAAGCTACAAGCGGAATTTAAACGCCTTAGCGAAAGCACCGCTACCCTTGCCGAAAAAATCAGCGAGGCTCGCAAGGGCACTAAAAAACGGCTCGAGGATCTGATAAATTCCTATCTAAAGCAGCTTTATATGGACGGAGTGGAGCTTAGTTTTAAGCCTACGGCGCTTAGTGAGTGCGGCATAGACGAAATTTGCGTCAGTTTGTGCAAGACGGAATTTAAAAATTTAAGCTCAGGCGAAACGAACCGCCTACGCCTTGCTTTTATCGCGGCAAGCTTGGAGCTTACAAATAACGGCGAGGGAATTTTAATCTTAGACGAGATTGATTCAAATTTAAGTGGAAAAGAGGCGATGAGTATCGCAAACGTGCTGGTAAAAATTTCAAAATTTTATCAAATTTTTGCGATCTCGCACCAGCCGCAGCTTAGCTCCAAGGCTGCGTCACACTTTTTAGTAAGTAAAACGAACGGCAAATCTAGCGTGAGGTTATTAAGCGAAAATGAGAAAATAACAGAGCTAGCTCGTATGATAAGCGGCGAGACGATTACTGCAGAAGCCCTGGAATTCGCTAAAAAGCTAAGGCAAAGCTGAAGGAATTTTAAGCTTAAGTTTAAATCTGAAATTTTTCGCTACAATACCGCGTTTAATTTAAATTTAAGTGTGATTTTGCAAAACGACGTAAAATCCGCTTCGAAAAATTTTATCAAGTGAGTTTTATGATTATAGATACACATTGCCATTTAGACGATGCTAGTTTCGACGCCGATTTGGACGCGGTGATTGAGCGCGCCACTATTGCAGGCGTGCGTAGCATCATCATTCCCGGTGCCGATGTAGCAGACCTAGATAAGGCATGTAAAATTTCGCACGCGCGGGATAATGTGTATTTTGCCGTAGGGGTACATCCATACGAGATAGATTCTTTCGATATGGAGGTGCTGAAGCGGTATGCTGACGATCCAAAATGCGTGGGCGTTGGCGAATGCGGGCTTGATTACTTCAGACTTAAGCAGCAAGAGAGCAAGGAAACCAAAGCCTTAGAAATCTCCCGCCAAAAAGACGCCTTCATCTCACAAATCGATCTAGCAGCACAACTTCAAAAACCACTTATAGTCCATATCCGAGAAGCAAACGAAGATAGCTTTGGAATTCTAAAAGATCGCGCCGGCGATTTATGCGGCGGTGTTTTGCACTGCTTCAATGCCAGCAAGCTTTTGCTAGGTCTTAGCGAATACGGATTTTACTTCGGTATCGGCGGAGTTTTGACATTCAAAAATGCAAAAAACTTAGCTGAGATCTTACCGCAAATTCCGCAAGAGCGCCTCTTAATCGAGACGGATGCGCCATATCTAACTCCGCATCCGTATCGCGGCGAGCGCAACGAGCCTGCATTTACGAGACTCGTGGTAGAAAAAGTCGCGGAAATTTTAAGCCTAAGCGTAGAAGAGGTTGAAGCAATAACGACTCAAAACGCCTGTAGGCTTTTTGGCGATAAAATCAAAGGAGAGATATGAAAGCCATAAAATTTATACTGCTAGCCCTACTTTTAGTGGGCGAAGCGTTTGCGAGCCAGCCCGGTCTGATGCGCGCAAATCACGACTATATATTAAATCAATTCGGCATTGAAAATAACGAATCGAGCAAAAACGTAGTTGCGGGCATATTCCGTGCGATCAATGCAAGCGATCGCAAGCAGTTTAAGCATATCGTGACTTCGCAGTCGCACAATGCCTACTTAGTCAAATCCGAGGTCGATAACATCGAAGCTCCGGAATTCTTATTGTATTTGGCAATGGTAGAATCTCATCTTAAAAATACGGTCACATCAGGCGCTAGCGCAGGTGGTATGTGGCAGCTGATGCCGGCGACCGCAAAAAATTTCGGTCTTAGAGTAGATAGCGCAGTAGATGAGCGTCGCGATCCCGCAGCCTCTACGGATGCTGCGTTTTCGTATATTTTGCATCTGAAGCAAAATTTTGGCAAGTGGTATTTAGCGCTAATGGCGTATAATTGTGGCGATCAAAAGCTTAAAAATGCGATTGCAGCTACTGGCAGCGATGATCTGGATCGCTTGCTAAAAAGTCCTGCACTTCCTAATGAAACTAAGAATTTTATCAAGCGCATTATCAAATACGCTTACATCGCTCAAAATGAAAATATGCGTAAAATGCTGCTTTTTGAAAGCGAGCCATGGGGGCTAAAGCGTATCGCAGTAGCTCCGGGCACAAAGCTAAGCGCAGTTGCAAAACAGATCGGAATTTCGCCGTCACAAATGCAGGATTACAACGCGCATATTAAAAACGGAATTTCGCCGCTTAACGGCAAGTACTTCTTTTATATCCCACAAAGCAAATATGCAGAATTTGTCGTAAATCAAGGCGCGTTTCAAGCGTATGAACCACGTCTGAAACAGCGCAAGCCAGGACGCGTGTTAGCAGGTTTGGCGAACGAGCTTAGCCTCAAAGACAAAAACGAAATAGCGCTAAATAATATAAAATTCAACAAATAAGATCGGATCGTAGGTGTCGTACCAGAAAATCGCTCTTTTTAGTGCGCTTTTTGCGCTGATTCTTGCCGGTTGTTCGTTTCGCACCGCACCGCCTCGCTCGCCTTCGGGCGGTGCGGGCAAGATCGGCAAAAACTCTCCCGCCACTATGCGCCCTTATAAAATCAACGGCAAAACCTACTACACAGAGCAAGTAAGCGTCGGTGACACTCAAATCGGCATCGCCAGCTGGTATGGGCCGAATTTCCATGGTAAATACACCTCAAACGGCGAAATTTACGATATGAACGGCATGACCGCCGCGCACAAAACCTATCCAATGAATACTATGGTAAAGGTCACGAATCGAGATACCGGCGCTACCGCAACCGTGCGCATCAACGATCGTGGTCCATTCGTGGATGGTCGCATCATTGATCTTAGCAAAACAGCTGCCAATTTAGTAGGCGTATTTGCCAAAGGCACGGCGCCGGTAAAACTTGAAGTAGTGGGTTTTTATGGGCATACTATCGCCAAAGGTTCGCCAAAAGCAACCATTATCGGCGGAAATTTTATGGTGCAAATCGGTGCGTTTAGAAACAGAAACGGCGCACAAATTTATCAGCGCGATTACCACGGCACGGCGGGATATCCTGCGATCATCAAAGAATTTAGCATAGATGGCGCGCCGATTTATCGCGTCTTTTTAAGTGGATTTAAG
>CAUONQ010000168.1:0-3965 GCA_963456995.1 uncultured Campylobacter sp.
AATGATCGGCGGAACGTTTGATTTTACCGACCTGCTCTGCTACGCTGCGGGCTGCGTTTTAGCGGGTGCGTATGAAAAATTTGAAAAAAGGAGAAGCGATGGATAAACAAAAAGCCGTGCAAAAGATGACCGAGGTTATGGCGAAATTCGTCGGCTACACGGGCAAGGTGTTGCCTGATGATGTGACGGCAAAGCTGCGGGAGCTTAGCGAGCACGAGACGCAGCCGCTGGCAAAGGAGATCTACAAAACGATGTTTGAAAACCAGCGCCTAGCTAAGCAGCTAGACCGTCCGTCCTGTCAGGATACGGGCGTGATCCAGTTTTTCGTGCGCTGCGGGGCAAATTTCCCGCTCATCGGCGAGCTTGAGGAGCTGCTGCGTGAGGCCGTACTGCGAGCGACGCGCGAGGCTCCGCTGCGTCACAACAGCGTCGAGACCTTTGACGAGTATAACACCGGCAAAAACGTCGGCAAGGGCACGCCGAGCGTCTTTTGGGAGATCGTGCCGAGTAGCAGCAATTGCGAGATACACACCTATATGGCGGGTGGCGGCTGTAGCCTGCCCGGCAAGGCGACCGTGCTGATGCCTGGCATGGGCTACGAGGGGGTCGTGAAATTCGTCATGGACATAATGACCAGCTACGGCATAAACGCCTGTCCGCCGCTGCTAGTCGGCGTGGGCGTTGGCACCTCGATCGACGTGGCGTCGCTGCTATCTAAAAAAGCGCTGATGAGACCTCTTGGCTCGCGCAATCCAAACGACCGAGCCGCGCTAACCGAAAAGCTGCTCGAAGAGGGCATCAATAAAATCGGTCTGGGCCCGCAAGGTATGAGCGGCGCAAGCTCGGTCATGGGCGTGCATATCGAGAACTGCGCCCGCCACCCAAGCGTCATCGCCGTCGCCGTAAACGTAGGCTGCTGGTCGCACCGCAAAGGCCATATCGTCTGGGACGAGCAGCTAAGCTTTGCCGTAAAATCACACAAGGAGTTCGCGCTATGAGTAAGAAAATTTTAACCACGCCGATCGGCGCAGAGGATCTAGCGGATATCAAGATCGGCGACGTGATCTACCTTACGGGGCACATCGTCACCTGCCGCGACGTGCCGCACAGACGCGTCGTGCAGGAGGGTCGCGAGCTGCCGCTAGATATCAGGGGCGGCGCGATCCTACACGCGGGACCGATCATCAGAAAAACGGACGGCGGCGGCAAAGAGGGCTTTGAGATGGTCTCGGTCGGGCCAACCACTAGCATGCGGATGGAGAAATTCGAGCGCGAGTTTATCGCTAAAACGGGCGTGCGCCTGATAGTGGGCAAAGGCGGCATGGGCGAGGGCACGATGAGCGGCTGCAAGGAGTTTGGCGCGATACACTGCGTATTTCCTGCGGGCTGCGCAGTGGTGGCCGCGACGCAGGTCGAGGAGATCGAGAGTGCGGACTGGACGGAGCTTGGGATGCCCGAGACGCTGTGGAAGTGCCGCGTGAAGGAGTTTGGCCCGCTTATCATCTCGATTGACGCGCACGGAAATAATCTTTTTGAGCAGAACAAGGTCAAATTTAACGAGAAAAAGAACGCGGCGCTAGCTGAAATTTTACCGCAGGTGGGGTTTATAAAGTAGTTAAATTTGGCGGCTCGCGCTTTAAATTCTATGCCTTAAATTTTTACGCCCTGCCACTAAATTTTAAAATTTAGCGCTCTAGCGAGGGGGCAAATTTAAAGTGCTTTGGGCGGATATCGCGGACGATTAATAAAACAGGCAGCGGAGCTAGGCGCAAGATTAAATTTATATGCAAAATTTAGCTAATCGCAGGGGTAAATTTTAAAAATTTAGACCCGCAAAGCCGGCCGTTTTAAAGTGCCGACTAAAAGCGCGCGACAATCTCGCTGAGGCTCTTTCGTAAATTTAGCCTACGCTCTATTTTTCTCCGCGAATTTCACGCTTGCGTAGAGGTAGCTTGCAAGCCCTAGCGCGCCCAGTATCGCGCCCGTCTCGCCTATGTGTTCAAGCCCGAATCTCGTTGCGACTTGATGTCCCAAAAGCGCTCCGCCGCCGATGCCTACGTTATAAATCGCCGAGTAGATCGATATCGCGACATCGGTGGCATCCGGAGCCAGCGCCAAAACCCTAATTTGCAAGCAGAGCCCAAAGCCTGAAATACCTATCCCCCAGACGAAAGCTGCGAGCAGTAGCGCTACGTCATTTGCGACAAAAACCTTTAACGTCAGCACCGAGGCTAGGATAAAGAGGATCGAGCAGATCAAAAAGGCGTTTGGAAAATGGCGGTAAAGCTTTGAAAAAAGCATGCTAGCGGCGATTCCCGAAGCGCCGAATGCAAGCAGGACGTAGGTTACGAAGTGATCGCCTGCGGGATTAAATTTCGCCACGAAGGGCTCTATGTAGCTGTAGGTCGTAAAATGCGCGCCTACGATCAAAAACGTCAGCAGATACAAAGAAAGCAGCATAGGGCGCTTTGCAAGCATCGGCAAGCTCGCAAGAGAGCCCGCTCGCCTGCTTGGCAAAAACGGTAAAATTTTCCAAAGAAACAGCGCCTCCGCCGCCGCAAGCGCGCCGATTGCGAAAAACGCAATCCTCCAGCCGAAAAGCTCGCCTACCACGCGCCCCAAAGGAAGCCCCAAAACCATGGCTAGCGAGGTGCCCAAAGCCAGCATGCCGATGGCCTGAGAGCCTTTGTTTATCGGCGCTACGCGCACGACGAGCGATGAGGTGATCGACCAAAAGATTGCGTGCGAAATCGCGATGCCAAGGCGCGCTATTACCAAAACGGCGAAATTCCACGCAATGGCGGCCAGGACGTGGCTTAGCGTAAATAGCACGAAAAGCCGCAAAAGTAGCCTCTTGCGCTCGAGCTTCGAGGTTAGCAGCATCAGCGGCAGCGAAAGGATGCTCACCGCCCACGCGTAGATTGTGATGATTAGCCCCGTGCTCGTAACGTCCATCTCAAAATCCGCCGCGATGTCGCTTAGCAGAGCCACGGGGATAAATTCCGTCGTGTTAAAAATAAAGGCGGCAAACGCCAGCGCGATAACTCTCGTGTAGGCGATTTTATGGACGTTCATCGGTTTTCTCTTTCCAGCTTTTAAATTTAGACTTTAAATTTAGCGCATTTAGCGGTTTTTGCGCGAGCTGCGTTTTGAAATTTTAAAATTTAAAATTTTGCGCGCCGTATATACGTGCTGCGTTTCGTGCTAAATCTAAGCGGAGGATTATAGCTAAATTTATCCTCCGCGCAGCTTGCGGAAATAGAATTTACGCTCAAAACGCAAAGTCGCGTGTGGTAAAATTCACGTAGCGATCAATCAATGAAAATTTAAAATGAAATTTGCACCGCGCTCGGCAGGTGGCAATAAAATTTCTTGTGTTTGGTAGAATGCGTTGAAATTTTATATACCGCATGTAGCAAGCCATAAATAAAAATTCGCTACGTCGAGCTTGGATGCGTATAGCGGTTGAGGTTTTGTAATGGCTAAATTTTATCACCCCGGTCTTGTTAACGATATGAGACTTCCCCCATTTTGTGGTATGTGCATTTTTAAATTTCTTAATTTTCGCGCATTCCCGTCATTTGATATTTAGGTTAGAATTTCGAGTCAGACGGCTAAATTTGCATTTAATCTCTGCCCACTGTTTGCGATCTGCGCTTAAAGTACGCAAAAAATTTATTTTCAAAGTGGCGAAAGAGCCCGTCTCAAATCGTCCGTAATGCTCGTCTAAAACTGCCAGTATATCGCGCTTATCACTCGCCACTGTGATAAAGCTTTAGAATTTTATTCGGTTTGCGAAGCATTTAAATTTTTAAGCAATAAATATGTAAAATTAGCGAAATTTGATAATTCCAAAGGACGAAAAATGGCAAAAGTTATGAAAACGATGGACGGAAACGAGGCGGCGGCTTACGTCTCATACGCCTTTACCGAGGTCGCGGGCATCTATCCGATCACGCCTAGCT
>CAUONQ010000169.1:0-3962 GCA_963456995.1 uncultured Campylobacter sp.
TTATTAATTGCTCATATTTGCGCTCAATTCCGGTTATTTAGGCGATAAACTTTGCAGCATTTTTGCGCTAAATTCTCATCGTGGGTCACGAGCACGAGCGCGCCACGGCTGGATTTTACGTAATCAAAAATCACGTCCATGACCTCGTTTGCGGTATCCTTATCTAAATTTCCGGTCGGCTCGTCGGCAAAGATTATGCGCGGCTTTTTGCAAAGTATTCGAGCGATGCTCACGCGCTGCTGCTGTCCGCCGCTAAGCTCGCCCACGCCCTGTTTTAGAGTATGTTCGATCTGAAGCTTTTTTAAAATTTCATCATCTATCGCGTTATTCGTAAGTTTGGCGGCTAGTTCAATGTTTTCGCCGGAGGAAAAGCCCTTAAAAAGGTAGTGGGATTGAAATATTATGCCAAAGTCGTTACGGCGGATTTTAAGTCTCTCATCGGAGTTTAGTTCGTAAATACTGCGCCCGCCGTAGATCACCTCACCCGAGTTCGGTTTTAAAAGCGTGCATAAAATATGAAGCAGGGTCGATTTGCCGCAGCCGCTAACGCCCAAAATAGCGATGCTCTCGCTCTCTTGGACGCTTAAGCTTACATTTTCAAAGAGCGTATAATCATACGCGTGAGTAAGATTTACGCCCTTTAAAAGTTCCATATTTAGCCGATTTGAGCCGCTACTTCGGCTGCGAAGTCTTCGCTCTTTTTCTCTAGGCCTTCGCCCACTTCGAAGCGGACGTATTTTACGATCTCGATTTTGCCGCCTAGTTTTTTAGCTTCTTCGTCAATCACCTGCTCGACGGTTTTCTTATCGTCCATTACGTAAAATTGCCCTAGCAGCGTAAGTCGCTGATCGATTTGAGTGTTATCGGCGATGAAGCGATCAATCTGACCCGGCAAAATTTTATCCCAAATTTTTTCAGGCTTATTTTGCTTGCGAAGCTCGTCTTTTAAAGCTTCGATCTCTTTGGCTAAAATTTCATCGCTTAGATGCGCGCGCGAGCCGAACTGCGGGATCTTATGAAGGGGTTTACCTAGGCGCACAAACTCCTCGTTTTCCTTTTCAAACTCGCCTTTAAGAGCCAAGAATTCTTTTTCGATAAAATCTGGATCAAGCTCTTTATAGCTGATGACCTGCGGTTTCATCGCGGCTGCGTGCATGCAGAGATTTTTTATAAGCTCCTTCGCACCCTCCGCAGTCTGCTCGCTGTCGCAAGCTGCTGCGATGATGACGCCTACGCGGCCGTTTGAGTGAAGATAGCCGTTTACCACGCCGTTTGCGCCCGCCTTAATCGTCTCAAATCTTCTAACGACCAAATTTTCGCCGATCGTAGCGATCTGGCTTTTTAGATGCTCATCAAATTTAACGCCGTCGATGATGCTGGAATTTAGCTCATCAATGCTGCTAATGCCCTTACTTTGGATATGTAGAGTAGTATTTTTAACTAAATTTATAAAATTTTGATTTTTAGCTACGAAGTCGGTTTCGGAATTTATCTCGCTTATGGTGGCGATCTTGTGATCCGCGCCCACTTCGACGCTTACTAGACCCTCACTAGCTAGGCGGTCGGCCTTTTTAGCAGCCTTTCCAAGGCCCTTTTCGCGAAGCAGATCAACGGCCTTATCCATATCGCCGTCTGTTTCAACCAAAGCCTTTTTGCAATCCATCATCCCCGCTCCGGTGCTTTCGCGGAGCTCTTTTACCATTTGCGCGCTGATTTCCATTACTCTTCGTCCTCGCTTATGTCAAAATCCTCTTCGCTCATCGCCTCGGCTACGACCTCCTCTTTCTCCTCGTCGCTGACGGCTTCGCTCTGCTCGCCGTCCTCGCTCGCGTCTTGATCGCGAAGCGCCTTGCCTTCGTTGATCGCCTCTGCCATCTCTTGGCAGAAAAGCTGAACCGAGCGAATCGCATCGTCATTGCCAGGTATTGGGAAATCGACTACGTCCGGATCGCAGTTCGTATCCAAAGGCGCGACAACTGGCATTTTTAGGCGGTTAGCTTCCGCTACGGCGATCTTTTCTTTTACAACGTCAATGACGAAGATCATATCAGGAAGGCCCTTCATATTGCGAATGCCGCCTAGATAAAGCTCGAGCTTCTCTTTTTTGCGGCGAAGCATTAGCGCCTCTTTTTTAGTTAGTAAATTTATCGAGCCGTCCTCTTCCATAGTCTCGATTACTTCGAGCTTGCGGATCGATTGTTTGATAGTGGAAAAATTCGTTAGCATGCCGCCTAGCCATCTGTGGCTTACATAAGGCATGCCGCATTTTTCGGCGTACTCTTTTAGCGTCGCGCCGGCTTGTTTTTTGGTGCCTACGAAAAGTATCGTCTTGCCCTCGGCAGCCGCGTCGCGTACGATATTATAAGTGTAGCGGAAGTAGCGGATAGTTTTTTGTAGATCTATGATGTAGATACCTTTTCTCTCGCCGAAAATGAATTTTTTCATCTTCGGATTCCATCTGCGTGTTTGGTGTCCGAAATGAACGCCGCACTCTAGCAAATCTCTCATTGTTACCATGAGTTTTCTCCTTGTGGGTTGCCCCGAAATTTAGGTTTCTCCTCCACACCCGTTAACATCTGTTTTTGACAAACGCAACCAAATTTTAGGATTGGTGTGTGTGAATTGAAGCTGGGATTATATTTAAAAATAGCTAAATTAAAGCTAAATTTAATATAATCCAAACCTCGGCGCGGTTAAATTTTGCGCTGCAAAGATGAGACGACCGCAAAGGGCGCGAGTAAGATTATACGTCAAATTTCAATTCGCCGAATTTAAAAAGCGGCATCTGCTTTAAATTTCACTCAAAAAATCCCTTTTTCACGAGCTTGCCCTCTTTTACGCAAAACTCCCCTTTTGCGATCACGCTATCTAGATTTAGGGCTTCGTCAAATACCGCAAAATCGGCGTCAAAGCCTACTTTTATCTCGCCCTTGCCGCTTAGATTTAGGTATTTTGCGACGTTTTTGCCCATCATACTTAGAGCTTGCGGGATGGTTAGGATTTTATTTTTGACGCAGGCCTGAATGACCTCTAAATTCGTCTCGCACGAAGCGCAGCCATAGCCCACTAGCGCGCCGTTTTCGTCAAATCTAGGCACGCTGCCGTTGCCGTCCGAGCTCATCGTTAGGCGCTCTAAATTTAGCCCGTTAGCAAGCCCGTATGCGATAGCTTCGTGAAGCGGGGCGAATTCACTTCCGCCGCTCGTGATATCGATGTAGCCGCCCATTTTTTGAAATTTGATCGCCTCGTCAAAGAGCTCTTTGGTTCGCGCGCAGTGCGTCGGCGAAAAGTAATTAACGGGGAACGAATAATCCTTGATCACGCTAAAAATCAGGTCAAATTTATCCGCAAGCCCGCCCATATGCATATGCAGCACGCCGCCTTTTTTTCGAAATCATGCCGCCGATGCGGATCTGCGTTAGGGTCTTGATGAGTTCCTGAGAAGTCGGGTAGCTGCCGCGGTTGTCGCTCATCGCGATCTTACAGCCGATGACCTTGTCGATGAGCACCAGGTCGCGCGCGACGGAGCCCGTAAATGTAACGCTAGGCAGCGCATAAGAGCCCGTGTGGATGAAGGTCGAAATGCCCTCGTATTCAAGCGCCTTGGCCTTTGAATAGAGATTTTCGAGGCTCCTCGTGCACCCGTCGGTACCCAGCGTGCCTACAACCGTCGTCGTGCCGTAGCGGATGATCCCAGATAGCGTTATTTCGGGCGTTCGAGAGTGATAGCCCGCCTCGCCTCCGCCGCCCGTGATGTGCACGTGCTGATCGATGAGTCCGGGCGCTAAAATTTTGCCCTCTAGATCGTAAATTTCAAGCCCATCGACTCGAAAATCAAGCCCCTTAGAAACGGCTAAAATTTTACCTCCGCCGAGCAAAACGTCGCTCCTACCGACGTGCTCAGGCGCGTATAGATCGGCATTTTTAAGTAACAGCATATTTTCTCCTTTGCTTTGGATTTT
>CAUONQ010000170.1:0-3946 GCA_963456995.1 uncultured Campylobacter sp.
AAAATATATAGTGCTATAATTATTTCAAAACTAAAAAGTAGGGGGCTTTTTATGAGATTACTTTTTATTTTAGCCTTATTTTGCGCTAGCATTTTTGCAAATACACTAGATGAAATCAGGCAGGCAGGGGTTATCAGAGTGGGCGTGCGCGAAGGTCGTCCGCCGCTAAGCGAGTCCAATAACGGCAAGTTTGAGGGCTTTGAAATCGAGCTTGCCAGCTCAATCGCCAAAGACATTTTCGGCGATAAAAAGGGCGAAGTGCAGTTCGTAGCCGTCACCGCAGGCGAGAGAATCCCATTTTTGAAAAATAATAAGGTCGATATGGTTATCGGCACCTTTATGATTACGCAAGAGCGCAAGAAGCAGGTGGATTTCTCACTTCCGTATCTATCGGTAAATTTTGGCATCGTAACACGTAAAGAGGATCAAGTGAAGGACTTCGCGCAAGTTCGCGATATGAGGATTTCAATTGAAAAGAACCCAAACGGCTCGATGACCGAGCGCTATTTGCGCAAAGAGAAATTTAGCAATTTAGTTTACTGCAAAAATACCTCCGAATGCTACGCGATGATGAAGGACGGCAGAGCCGACGGCTACGCCAATGACAACATCATCGTCCTAGCCTATGCCGTCGTGGACGATACGCTTGAAGTGCCGTTTAAAAACCTAGGCGCAGCGGAATTCTTAGGCGTCGGCGTGCAAAAAGGCAATCAAAGTTTGCTTGATTTCATCAATGCCGATCTAATCAAACTAAGCAAAGAGGGCTTTTTCAAAAAGGCTTATGAGGACACTTTCGAGCCGTTTTACCGCGGCACTGCGGATAAAAAATACTTCCTTTTAGACGGAATTTATAATATGCTTTAAGTCTTAGAATTCTAAGGCGCGGAATTTTGAAATTTTAAAATTCCGCTTCGCACACGGCGAGTATATATTCTGAAACCTGCAAATTTTGAAATTTTGGTAACCAATAAATTCCGTAAATTCTAAAATTCCAAATTTTATCTCGCGCTCGATTTCAAAATATCTATTCCATTCGGAGCAAAATTCCACGCTACGATAAAATTTTAAAATTTTATGCACGACGGAATTTCAGAATTTTATCTTCACCAAGAATTTTAAAATTCCATTCTGCAACAAAATTTCGTAGTTCAGGGCTTTTGCACTGCGATAAAATATGAAAATTTATCGTGCGGTGTAGAATCCCCCAGATAAGCGCGATAAATTTAAAAGGATAAAATTTTGCGTAAGGTGAAATCTGACTCACGGCAAAAGCGCAGTCGCCGCAGATGCTATCATTTAAGCTTTGTGGCCGCAGAAATTTACTCAAACGCCTTGTAGTGCGCCTCATCGGCGAACTCGAGCATCTCGCGATCGCCCCTGCTGTCGCCGTAAGCTATAACGCGATCGAAAGCCTGCACGTCGTATGCTGCGCGCACGCGAGCGACCTTTTGCGCGCCGTAGCAGTTCTGCCCCTCGATCTCGCCCGTGATAATGCCGCCTTTGCGCCGTATTTTAGTGCCTAAAAGCTCCAAGCCCTGCGCGTCGCACCACGGACGTAGCCAGTCTTCGAGCGAGGCGGTGACGATGACAACCCTATCGCCCGCGGCTTTGTAGCTTGCGATCTTGTCCATCGCGCTTTGTTTTAGGATATCTTCGATGTGAGTGGTGGAGTATTTTTTGCAAATTTTATCGAATTTATCGGTGCTCATGCCCGCAAAAAAGTAGCCCAAGAGCTTTCTGCGCGTAAAATTGTTGCTCGCAAGGCCTAGTTTATACGCCACCAAAATGGGAGATAGCACCAAAATCCCGCGAAAAAATTTCTTAAATCCGACTACGTAGGCGACGAACTCAAGTAGCGAATCATCGCGCGTGATCGTGCCGTCAAAGTCGAATAAAACAAGATTCATTGCCTCTCCTAGCAAAATTTTAGCAGCGCAAATTTTAAAATTTGGCTATAAAAAAGGCGTGAAATTTAAAAGCTAAATTTCACGCCGAATTTTAAAATTTCATTCTGAAATTCTATTTTTTCGCCATTCGTCTGCGAGTCGTAGGATCTAAGTATCGCTTGCGCACACGGATATTTACGGGCGTAACTTCCACAAGCTCGTCCTCCTCGATCCACTCCAAAGCGCGCTCTAAATTTAATACTCGCGGCGGCACGAGCTTGATCGCATCATCGCTACCGCTGGCGCGGACGTTGGTTAAATTTTTACCCTTGATCGGATTGACGTCCAGATCGTTCGGGCGGCTGTGCTCGCCGATGATCATGCCCAGATAGACCTTCGCCTGCGGAGCGATAAAAAGCACGCCGCGATCTTGCAGGTTCCACAGGCTGTATCCTAGCGCCACTCCGTTTTCCATGCTCACGAGCGCGCCGTTTTGTCGCTTCTCGACCGCGCCGATGAAGGGGCGGAATTCCAAAAAGCTGTGGTTCATCACCCCTTCGCCGCGAGTATCGGTCAAAAACTGTGAGCGAAAGCCGATGAGACCGCGCGCAGGGATCTCAAACTCCATGCGCGTCTGCCCGTCGCCGGTAGGATTCATCACCTTCATCTCGGCCTTTTTGCGACCGAGCTTTTCGATGACGGTACCGGTGCAATCATCGGGCGCGTCGATGACTAGATGCTCGAAAGGCTCGCATTTGATGCCGTCGATCTCTTTGATGATGACTTCCGGGCGCCCGAGGCAAAACTCAAAGCCCTCGCGGCGCATATTTTCAGCTAAAATCGTAATCTGCAACTCGCCGCGGCCGCTTACTTTAAATTTACCCTCGCCCGCGTTTTCATAGCGCATCGCGATATTGGTTTTCATCTCTGCTTCCAAGCGCTCGTCGATCTTATTTGAGGTTACGAATTTACCCTCCGTGCCGGCGAGCGGTCCGTCATTTACGCTGAAAATTACGCTAAGAGTCGGCTCTTCGATATGCAGCGCATCAAGCGGGATCGGATTATTGGGATCTACGATGCTATCGCCTACGTCAAGCGCGTCAAAGCCAGCAATCGCTACGATGTCGCCCGTGCCCGCCGCGTCAATATCGGTGCGCTCAAGCCCGTTAAAGCCGATGAGCTTTGAAATTCTGCCGTTGATATGCGTACCGTCGGCTTTAGCTAGCATAACGCTTTGGTTTTTGTTTATCGTGCCATTAAAAATTCTAGCGATGCCGATCTTACCAACGTAGTTATCATAATCGAGCGTGAAAACCTGCAGTTGCAAAGGATTATCGTCGCTGCCGCTAGGGGTCGGAACGTGAGAGATGATCGTCTCAAAAAGCGGCTTCATGTCGGTGCTTTCGTCGCTCAGATCGTATTTTGCATAGCCGTTTTTAGCCGCGGCATAGATGACGGGGAACTCGAGCTGCTCGTCGTTTGCGTCAAGCGCTACGAAAAGATCGAAAATTTCATTTACCACGCGGTCCGGATCGGCTGCGGGCTTGTCGATTTTATTTACGACTACGATAGGTCTAAGCCCCAAAGATAGCGCCTTTTTCACGACAAATTTCGTCTGCGGCATGACGCCTTCTTGCGCGTCGACGAGCAAGAGCACGCCGTCGACCATCTTTAGTACACGCTCGACCTCGCCGCCGAAATCGGCGTGGCCCGGAGTGTCGATGATGTTGATTTTAACGCCGCCGTAGTGAATGGCGGTGTTTTTAGATAGTATCGTAATGCCGCGCTCGCGCTCTATGTCGTTGCTGTCCATCACGCGCTCTCCGACTTCTTGGTGATTACCAAAGGTGCCGGACTGTTTTAAAAGCTCATCTACGATAGTGGTCTTGCCGTGATCGACGTGCGCGATAACCGCGATATTTCTGATATTTTCCAAATTTTTCTCCGTTTCTAATTTCAAAAACTGATGATTATACTAAAAAAATTCTTAAGATCAAAATTTACGAGTACTCTTTTACTTCACAGACAAAAAACTCATACACGCGTTTTTGGATTAGCGC
>CAUONQ010000171.1:0-3942 GCA_963456995.1 uncultured Campylobacter sp.
AAATAACACTTGGCTAATTCGTATATCGCATGATTATTTAAGAGATATAGGAGATTATGCCTTAACTAAAACGATATGGCTATTTCATTATAAAGGTAACGATATAGAGCTGGACTTGAGGCGGATTTTTAATGATGAAATGATTGGCGATCCGCATAGAATTATTTATGAGCTTCACGATATAAAAACAGATGCCGAGAATACAACCAGCGATGAAATTATAGATATTTTGAGAAAAATTTTAAGCGTATATGGCGGTGGCGGAGTTGGACTAGAAAATTTTACTCCAAAAGAGAAATTAAAGGCAAGCTTAATAGTCAATTTATAGTAAAGGACAAAATACGAGCCACAGGGCAAAACAAGCAAATGCCGAATTAAAGAAATATTATAGGATAAACCGCCTGCGATTAAGAAAACTATTTGCTTTAGCCGATCATAAATATGTAGTCGATTTAAAATTTTATCGTCGCAATAGGATAAATTTTAAAACTACGTCCGCTTAAATCAGCGTCGGCTTTAGCTTGCGCGCCGAAAAGTCGGGCCTCTCGCCGCGAGTTAGAGCGATGAGCTCATCCGTCGCAATTAGATAAAATCCCGCGAGATCTCTGCCGAAAAGCCTTTGGATTTCATCGCTTCTGCCGTCTAAAAAATCAAGCGCAAGCTTGGAATTTACTAGCAAAAAGTCGCTTCCGCTATCAAACGCGTCAAATAAAATTTCGCCCCCCAGCCGCAGCGCGCACTCCCGCTCGCGCTCGTATATCTGCGCTCCAAGCGGCGCACCTTCACATTCAAAGTGCACGATCTGCGCGCCCAGCCTGCTAGCCAGCTCCTCCGCAGCCTCGTCGTACCATACGGCGACGTTAAAGCCGCTAAAATCGTGCTTCGCGCCCGCTGCGTCAAATTCCGCCATGCTCTGCGCGCTTAAAATTTTATTGCTGCGCGCGGGTTCAAATTTTAAAATGTCGCAAAACGCCCTGTATGCCGCGCGGTCGTCAAACTCCATCCCTACGGCGTCGCACTTCGTAAAATACGCCATCTGCGGCTCGATGATCTCTAAAATCCTCATGCGCTCGCTCGGATGCGTCTGCATCAGGCGGTGCGCGAAGATAAAGGCGCTGTTACCCAAAAACTCCTGCGAGCATGCGGGGATTTTCGTCGAGTAAAAATAGGGCACGAGGCTTTTGTAAAACTCGAAATCATTGGCGTCCGCGATGCTTTCAAAGGCTTGAAATTTATCCAAAAATGCCCTCGGCTCGCAGCGCAGGTCTTTAATCGCCTCTTTTTCGCTAAGAGGCGCGATGATTAGTTCGCTTCCAAAGTGCGCTATGAGCGTATCTAGCGGCTCTTTTACGCTCACCGTCGTGCCCCCGATTTTTACAAATTCCACTCCTTGCGCGCTAAAATAGGGATCGTGCGCGCAGATGTGATCAAGCAGTGCCGCAAGATCGATAAATGGAGCGCTTTCATAAATATAGGGCTTGAAGTAGCTCGTGACGTCGCAGTGCGGATCGAAGCGAAAGAGCCTGATTTGAAGCATTTTTCATCCTTTTTTTATGGCGAATGATACTAGAATTTGCCTTAATAATGAGTTTTTTAGCAGCAATTTTATAAAATTGCGCCTTAGATTAACGCAAAGGCCGGCTATGAAAAATTTATACACCCTAAATCACGCGCCGATAAATGCGCATTTTAGTAAAAACTCAAGCGATTTCGTCGTGCGCGAAGTGCCGCTTTACGAGCCTAGCGGTGAGGGCGAGCACTGCATTTTGCTGCTGCAAAAAAAGGGTATCGGCACGCACGAGGCGCTGCGGATTTTAAGTGAACGCACGGGCGCTAAGATGCGCGAGTTCGGCTATGCGGGACTTAAAGACAAGCAAGGCCTTACGACGCAGCACGTTAGCATGCCCGCTAAATTTGAGCCCGCACTGGGCGGATTTTCGCACGAAAGCCTTAAAATTTTAAGCGTGCAAAGGCACAAAAACAAGCTTAAAATCGGACATCTAAAGGGCAACGACTTTTTTATCCGCCTAAAAAAGGTCCTACCGCCCGACGCCGTCAAGCTCGCAGCCGCGCTAGATACGCTAGGGCGCGAGGGCTTTGCGAACTACTTCGGCTATCAGCGCTTCGGCAAGTTCGGCGACAACGCGGCGCAGGGCGAGGAGGTACTGCGCGGACAGAGGCGGCTTAAAAACCCCAAAATGCGCGACTTTCTAATCAGCGCCTATCAGAGCGAGCTTTTTAACCGCTGGCTTAGCAAGCGGGTCGAAATTTCAAAATTTGCGGCGGAATTTAGCCTTGGAGAGTTTGCTAAAATTTACGGGCTAAGCAAGGAGGAGGCGCGCGAGATCGCGGCTCAGCCGCAGTTTTTTAAGCTACTAAGAGGCGAGATTTTAGGACATTTTCCCCGTGGTGCGTTTTTTAGCTGCGACGATCTTGGCGCGGAGTGCGAGCGGTTTGTGAGGCGAGAAATCACGAGCGCAGGCCTTATCGTGGGGCGAGCGAAGCTGCGAGCTAGCGGGCTTGGCGGCAGATTTGAAGATGAAATTTTCGCGCCTGCTCGCGAGCTTGAGGCGCAGATGAACGGCTCGCGCAGGTTTGCATGGAGCTTTATGGAGCGCGTACAGCACATCTACGATGCGCAAAACGCGCATTTTAGCTTCAGTTTTTACCTGCCGAAAGGCTCTTACGCGACGGTCGTTTTGGAAGAAATTTTGCACCGAGATATATTCGAAGGCGCCGCGGCGGACGAGGATTGAGCCGCATCGCGCGCTGTAGGGTAAGGACTCACGCGTCCCATGTCATGCCACGTCAAACCGCGCCGTAGAGTAGGGTCCGCACCACATTTACGCTACGGCGTAGCGCACCGCACTGCACCGCACTGCAGAATAGAGCTCACGCCACGCCACGCCCACGCCAAACCTCGCCATGCCGCGCGAAATTTTACGGAATTTTAGAGCTTGGCTGCGTGGATTTAAATTCGCGCGGTAGAAAAATTTTATAAAATTTCGTGAGATTTCATCGCAGAAAGCGCGCCGCTTTGTCTAAGCCATAGAATTAAAATTTAAAATTTTATTCGGCTCGGCCGTAGATGAAATTTTATAAAATTCTATTTCGCGACGATCTGTTTTGCCGCACCGAAATTCCGCAGAGGCGCAGACTGCGCGCTGAAATTCCGCGCTCACGCTGTAAAATTCCGTGAGCCGCAAAATTCTACTCCTTAAAATTCCGCAAGCCCTGAAATTTAAGCCAAAAAAGCTATAATTGCGCTCGGGTGTGGCGTGCGGTCGCTCCGCAAGGAGAGGAAAGTCCGAGCTGCGATAAGACAAGGTTGCGTCTAACGGACGCCGGGGGCAACCCTAGGGAAAGTACAACAGAAAGCAAACCGCCGCGCAAGCGGTAAGGGTGAAAGGGCGGGGTAAGAGCCCACCGCGCGCGTGGAGACACGGGCGGCAATGCAAACCCAACCTGCAGCAAGAACGGGTGGTTTCGTCTTATATTCGAACCGTTCGCTCGAACCGATTTGCAAAAATCGGTCTAGATAAATGACCGCTGTAACGGAACTCGGCTTATAACCACACCTCTTTTTACGCTGAATTTATTTGCTTGGAATAAGGAAAAAATTTTGAAAAGCTTAATTTTATGCGGCACGTTTTGCGCCATCGTTTTAGGGCTCGGAGGCTGCGCGAGTGCAGGTCCTGATAAGTCAATAATATTGCAGGGTGACGCCCATGATCGTGCCTGTGCGGAGGTTTATGGGCGCTACAAAGAGCTAGAGGCGAAGCTTTTGGCGGTCGAGGATAGATACGCAAACCCAAGCGTTGCAAACGATTATATACAGACTTACGACGAGTACGAGCGCACCATCGCCTACTACAACGAAAATTGCGCGACCGATAAATAGGCAGCGCAGACTGAGCGTGATTTGGTATAAGTGTGGTGCGG
>CAUONQ010000172.1:0-3914 GCA_963456995.1 uncultured Campylobacter sp.
GACAGGCGCAAGGACACGCGCTCGTCCGCTCGCGGCTTTGAGCATTACGCGATCCACCTGCCGATGGAGGCTAGCTCTGCCAAAAATAACTCCGCGACGCTGCGAGCTTCGGATAATTATGAGAAGCTGCGAGGCGTCATAGCCAAGCTGCGCGCGGACTTTCCGAACGCTAAATTTATAAACAACCACACCGGTTCTAAATTTACCGCCGACGAGCGCGCGATGCAAAACCTGCTGCGCGCGATGAACGAGCATGGATTTTTATTTATCGACTCGCGCACGAGCCCCGCTACCAAGGCCAAAGCGGCGATGAAGGGGCTTGGCATGCGATACGTACATCGCGACGTGTTTTTAGATAATCAAAACAGCGTCGCCGCGGTGCGCAAAAAGCTGCGCGAAGCCGTGACGCTTGCTAAAAAACAGGGTTACGCCATCGCCATCGGCCATCCCAAAAGCTCCACTTTGCGCGCGCTTGCAAACAGCGCCGACATCCTAGGCGAGGTCGATTTAGTGTATTTGGACGAAATTTATGAGTACTACGAGTGAGCTTAGTTTTAAAATTCCAAGTCTAGCAAGGCTCGGTGCGAGCGAGCCCGTGCAGCTGTATTTTAGGGGCGAGCCCGCGATGTTACAAAAGCGCCGTATCTCGATCGTGGGCTCGCGCAAGATGAGCGTTTATAGCAAAAATTTGATCCTGCGCCTCGCACGCGAGCTAAGCAATGCGGACTTTTGCGTCGTAAGCGGCGCGGCGATCGGCTGCGACATAGCCGCGCACGAAGGGGCGTTTCCAAACACGATCGCGGTTTTTGGAAACGGCCTTGATCAAATTTATCCCGCGCAAAACGCCGCCATGATCGGCAAAATTTACGAGCGCAGCCTCGCGCTTAGCGAGTATGAGGACGGCGTGAGCGCGCGCGGCTTTCAGTTTTTGCAGCGCAACCGCATCGTCGTGGCGCTATCCGAAGCGCTGATCGTCGCTCAAGCCGAGCCCCGCAGCGGCTCGCTGCAAAGCGCGCGCCTAGCCCGCGAGATGGGCGTGCCTGTATACGTGCTGCCGCACCGCATGGACGAGAGCGCGGGCACGAACGATCTGCTCGCAAAATCTCAGGCGCGGCTGATCGCGGATTTTGGCGAGTTTGTCGCCTCTTTGGCTCCGCAGACGCCGCAAAACACTGAGCGCGCACAGGATGAGGTGATGGAATTTTTAGCGCTAAATTCCGATCTGCAAGCGGCGATCGAGCGCTTCGGAGATAAAATTTACGAATACGAGCTTGAAGGCAAGATCGAAATTTTAGGCGCAAAGATCGTGGCAAAGTAGCTAGCAGCAGACGCTTGCTCGCCATGATTTAATCGGCGCCGTCCGCCGGTAGGGCTTGTTTGCACAGCGCGCAGTCTGCGCACTCGGTGTTTAAATTTAGAAAAAGGTGGCTTGGTAAAATTTTACTTTCCGCAAGTAGCACCTAAGCTTAAAAAATCCGCGCGGTTTGTTTGTGCAGCGCCGCTTGCCTCCGCTTGCGGTAATGATAGGTTGATGAATGCCTCTCGCGATCTATAAATACTTTGCGGTGCGGAATTTAAAAGCTAAAATGTGCGAAATTTTCTAAAATAGCGTTTAAATGTTTGTTTGCCCATCGTGCTAATTTTTTGTGGGTAAATTTGGCTACGGATTTCAGCGCAAGCGTGGCGGACTGAATTTGTCGCAAGAGAAAATTTTGGTCACGGCGGCAAAATTTTACGAGCTATAAAGCGTAGGGGGGGGGCTTGTATCTGCTCCGTCGCGTGAGTGCGGGTTTGCTTTAAAATTTTGATTTTGTGCGGGGTGGGTTTATTGAACGTCCGCACCCGCGCGGGCAGGATTTATGCCCGCCGTGCTTTTGTGTGCCGTTTACGTGCGGCTCGCGCGGACTCAGTGCGTATGTGCTGAGCCGGGCGTGGCGATCGAAATTTTAAAATTTGAAGCTTGTGGATGATAAATTAATAGGCTCGCAAGCGGCGCGAGCGAGTGAAATTTATGTCAATTTAGTATAAATTTCATAAATTCCGCAGCTAAATTCTGCGATGAAATTTAGCTATGAAATTCCGATCACGGAATTTCGGCGATAGAATTTTAATGGCGAAATTCCGCAAAATTTGATATTAGCAAAGGATAAAATTTTGATAGTTGCGATCGATCTTGGGCTTAAACGTATCGGCGTGGCGGCGGCACCGGATGATAAGACGCCGCTTCCGTGCGAGCCGATCCTACGCAAAAACCGCGCCCAAGCCGCGCGCGAGCTAAGCGAACTGCTGCGCGAAAAGGGCGCCAGCGTGCTAGTGCTGGGCGTGCCGCGCGGCGGGGCGAGCGAGGAGGAGATGGGCAGGCGCATACGCCACTTCGCCTCGCTGCTGGATTTTGACGGCGAGATAAAATTTCAAGACGAGAGCTTTTCGAGCGCCGAAGCGGCGGAGCTTGCGAGCAAAGGCGCTAAGGGCAGCGGCAAGGATCCGCGCTTTGATAGCATCGCCGCGACGATAATTTTGCAGAGGTTTTTGGCGAGCAAGGGCTAGGCACGCGCGTAGTGATGTAATTTGCGCGCGGCGGCGCAAGATAGAATTGCCACTCGTCTGCTTGCCGACCACTTAATGCTCGCAAAATTTTATCTTGCCCACCTAAACGGACGGAATTTATGCGCGCCGAAAGTCGGTAAAATTTTATCGTCCACTAAGGTTTGGCAGAATTTTACTTTGCCCGCAAAGAGTCTGCGGAATTTATTTTGGCGGCAGCTGTAAATGACGCTTTAGGCGGTTAAACCGAGCGAGATTGACAGCGATTTAAGTTTTAAGTGGCGAGGCTTATGCATTTTGGGATCTGTGCTAGCGTGTACGGCTGCTATTTTAAGTTTTTGCAAGGTCTATTTAGACGCAAAGAACGTGAAGTAAAAATCGCAAAAAGGCGCGGAGGTATCATAAAATAGGGCGTAAATTTTGCGATAAATTTCATTTAGGGAGCGGTTATGTTTAAGATCACGATGTTGGTAAAAAAAGCACCGGGTATCACGCAGCAGGAGTTTGTGGCACACTGGGCGGCGCATTCGCAAAAGGTTTTGGCCAATCAAAAGGCGCTAAATATCGTCCGCTATGCAAAAACTATGCCTATCTTTATCGAGGGACAGAGCACCAGGCGCGAGACGGCGGCGTTTGACTACGATGCGATGGGCGAGCTGTGGTATGAGAGCATGCAGGCGTTTGCGGATGCGCGAAACAGTGAGGCGGCGCGAGCGGTGCTAACGGAGCTGATGGCGGATGAGGCGAAGTTTTGCGATATGAAAAACTCCGTGATGTGGTTCGGCGAGGAAGAGGTTGTGATAGAGTTTGAGCGCTAGGGAACGCGGCTTGCGCTTTGCAGCGAATAAAATTTTGAAGTAAAGCTCTTTAAATAGATAGAATTCTACGTGGCATTTGGGTTTTAAAACTAGCAGAATTTTACGAGCTGGGCTTGCGCGGCTGAAATCGCAATCGCAGTCTACATAGATGAAATTTACATGCGCGATACAGATATTGTGCGGCCTTAATTATTTTAAGACTCACATATCTAAGTGGGTGCGATCTAAGAATCCTGGGTATTGAGCCAAAACGCCTAAAGGTGCATTATGCTTGCGATTTTGGCATAGAAAAGCCTATTTCTAAGATAAAACTTAAAGGGTGGTGTCATAAAATTTTTTAAAATTTTTAAGCAGCAATGCGAAATTTTCAAAAGTTTTCTAGGGTGCGGCAAGATGCTTGCCGCGGGCTTGGTATGCAACAAAATATTTTATGCACTAAATTATCGCTCTGATAAATCGCCATTGCAGAGGCTGCAGGTGCTTAAGACCTCAAGGATTAAATACGTTTTAGTCCTATTATAAATACTATAGCCGTGGACAGTCATATAGACG
>CAUONQ010000173.1:0-3912 GCA_963456995.1 uncultured Campylobacter sp.
GCGCTGTATCCCTTGCCCGCGCTCTCTGCAAGTTTTAGCGTCCGCGCCTTAAAATTTCAGCCCAAAAGCTCTATTTCGCGCCGCGTCCGAGCATAAACAATCTCACTGCTTGTTCGGCGACGCGGGCTAAATTTTGTGTCGCGGTCTCTTTTTCCATCGCACGTTCAAGGCTCATCGGTTCGTTTAGGATGCAAAAAAATGCGCCTATGCCCCGCTCATTACAGCCGCCGGCACAGGGCGAGATGCCGCCTGCCAGCGCGATTACGGGCACGCCGTAAGAAGCGGCGATCTTCGCGACACCGCAGGGGGTTTTGCCCATCGAGCTTTGAAAATCGAGCCTTCCTTCGCCTGTGATGACGAGCTCGGTGCCTTGCATATCGCGATCCAGTCCGATCTCTTCGGTGATGATGTCGATGCCCGGCTTAAGCGTTGCGTTTAGAAAGCTCACGAAGCCAAAGCCTAGCCCGCCGGCAGCTCCTGCTCCGGGGCTATTCCAAAGCTCGCGTCCGAGGTGCTTGCTTACTACGCTTGCGAAATTGATAAGTCCCGCATCGAGCTGCTTTACCATCGCTGCATCCGCGCCTTTTTGTGGGGCGTAAATATATGCCGCGCCGTTTTCGCCAAAAAGCGGATTATCCACGTCGCAGGCGATAAGAAACTCACACTCTTTAAGATGCGGTAGCACCGAAGTGCAATCTATCGTGGCGAGTTTGATCAGATCCTCGCCCGCTCCTGCAAGCTCTGCGCCATTTGCATCTTTAAATTTAAAACCAAGCGCGCGTAGCATCCCCATACCTGCGTCATTTGTAGCACTTCCGCCGATGCCTATGATAAACTTTCGCGCGCCGTGCGCGATCGCATGCGCTATCATCTCGCCAAAGCCATAAGTGCTCGTTTTTAGCGGGTTACGGCGCGATTTTTCGATGAGAGGCAGACCCGATGCAGACGCCATTTCTAAGATGCCTAGCTCGCCTTTTAAGGCGTAGCGTGCGGGCGTTTTTTCGCCTAACGGGTTTGCTACGATGACGTCCATGAACCTAGCTTTTAGCGCGTCGGCAAGGGCTTCAACGCTGCCTTCGCCGCCATCTGCGATAGGTTTGACGAGCACCTCGCAGCCTAGCTTCTCGATGCCTGATTTTACGGCGTTGCCCGCCTCAAGCGAACTAAGTGAGCCCTTAAACGAGTCGATCGCGACCAAGACTTTCATATTTTTCCTTTAGCTGGTATCTTAAAATTTTGGAATTTTACAGCGCGTAGGCTAAATTTACGATGACAAGACTGAAGCAAGAGTAGAATTTTAAAATCTCGTCGCCAAATTTATGGGGCAAATTTTAAAATTTCATGTCGTGGAATTTTAAAATTCTGTAAGCCACAGAATTTTGGCTAAATTTTAAAATTCCGTAGCGATAGAATTTTAAAATTTCGCTCCTTGAGGCTTTGTGTGTAAATTTAAAACTCCGCTATACGAAATTTTAATACTAGGGCATTTGCGCGGTACGGCTAGCTACGTAAATTTAAAGAATTTTATATAGCTAGCCGCTGGTAGATGCCCGTAGCGCTCCGCACTGATTTAGCGCAGTAGCGGCTAGAATAAGCTAACCTAGATCAAAAACAGCGACAAAACCCACACGCTGATCATACCAGTAATGCCCATAATTAGGGTTAGCATTGTTTGGGTGCGGTAGCCTTGCTGCGGGTTCATCTTACTGAAATTCGTAACGACCCAGAAGTAGCTGTCGTTAGCGTGCGAAACCGTCATAGCGCCCGCTGCGATCGCCATTACCACAAGCGCGCCGGACATTTCGGAGGTGAAGCCCAGCACCTGCATCAGCGAGCCGTCTGCGTTAAATGCGCCCATAATCGAAGCAGTGGTGATGATCGCAACGGTGGAGCTTCCTTGCGCGGTTTTTAAGACGGCAGAGATTAAGAACGGGAAGAAAATCCCGGCGGCTTTAATAGCGGTCGCATTGTCCTTGATGTAGGTTACGAAGCCGGCGTCGGTGATGACCTTGCCTAGCACTCCACCCGCTGCGGTGATGAAGAGGATCGGGCCTACTATCTTTAAGGATTCATTGGTGATCTCGCTAAATTCGCCTAGTTTGCCGGTTTGCACGAGTAAAAATACCGCAAAAACTACGCCCAAGGCTAGCGCGATGATAGGATTTCCTAAAAATTGTGAAATTTCGCCCGCAAACCCGCCTACTTTTAGGATCTTGGCGACTGAGCCTAGCGCCATAAATAGGATCGGTACCAAAATAGGGGCTAAGCTTAAAAATCCGCCCGGTAATTTGCCGTATTGTTTAAGCAGATCGTCGTAGCTTTTAGCGATTACTTCATTCGCTTCGGCTTCGCTTATATGGACGTTTTTGGCGACTTTTTTAGAAAAAAAGTATGTGGCGATCAGCACCGGCAAGGACACTACCGCGCCCATTGCGATTACGAGCAGCAGATTGCCGCCTAGACCCACGGCGCCTGCTGCGGCGATCGGTCCCGGAGTCGGCGGGATGAATACGTGCGAGGCATAAAGTCCGCCCGAGAGCGCCACTGCTAGAGCGACCGGGTTTTCGCCGATTTTTTTGCTGATCGCTTCTCGGATCGGATTTAATACGACGAAGCCGCTGTCACAAAATACGGGGATACCCACGATCCAGCCCATTATGAGCATCGCAAGCTCGGGGCGCTTCTGCCCGACTACGTTTACGACCATATCGGCGAGTTTGAGCGCCGCGCCCGTCTTTTCGAGCACGGTGCCGATGAGCGCGCCGAAGATTATGACGATACCGATACTCTTAAACGTGCCGCTGAATCCGTCGCCGATAATCGCGGGGATCTTGGCTAGCGGTATGCCCGCGACGATCGCGAGCGCCAGGGAGATAAGCATTAGCGCCAAAAACGGGTGAACGCCTGCTTTGGAGATCAAAAAAATCATCACGACGACCGCTATGGCGAAGCAGATGATTAACGCAACACCGCTCATAAAAGCTCCTTGAATGGATTTAATTTGCCCGCAAGCGGTTTAAGCTTAAACTCCGTTTGCGCTTCAAATTTAATGCGGTAATTTTAGCGAAATTTTAATATAAAGCAAGAAAGGCGGCGTTAAATTTATGGAAATTTATGATTTATGCGGAAATGATGGACTAGCTGGCGGAGTTTATCGGTTGGAATTTATCAGTGCCGCGCGGCGAGAGGCGGTTTAAATTTTAAAATTTACGATATTTGTTTAGGCGTGTAGAGCGACTTAAACCCTTTTTCAAAATCGAACATTTTATCTTTTCGCGCGGCGGGCGGCGGAAATTTTATCGCGGATCTATCGTCGTGGTGCAGCAATGGGGCGGTGCGCTTGCGCTTTACACACAGCTTTGGCAGCTAAAGGGCGTAAGCGATGCGGACGGCTTTGCGGCGCTTGCTGCTGACAGCGGCGATCGAAGGCATAGCATTGGCGACGGCAGCGGTGAGGCAGCAACAATGAAATTTTTACATAAGATCGGCGATGATAGAATTTTTAATCGTAATACTTGCAGCGGCGATAAAATTTTAATCGAATAGGTGTCGGCAGAAACGGCGTCTGAATTTTATTAAAACTATATGAAGCAGCGGCAAAATTTTGATTTTAGCGTCGTCAGAGAAGCTGTTTTCACAAGATGGAATTTTAATCAAAGGTAGAAGCGGCGTCGGTAGGGCTGCGATAAAACGGCGCGTAGCGACTCGGATAAAACTAGCGGCAATGCCTAATCTCTAAAATTTTGATCAGAGCACTCGGGATGCGAGAATTTTTAGCGACAATCTTAGCTCGCCCGAGTTAAAATTTTGATCGAGAGTATCTGGAGATAGAATTTCATTCAAAAGCTAGCAGTAGCGAAATTTTACTGCTTCGAAAACGGCAGGAATTTTACTATTTGAAGGCAACTGGGG
>CAUONQ010000174.1:0-3883 GCA_963456995.1 uncultured Campylobacter sp.
CTCTACGAATAGTCTAAATTTATAATATTTTTGGCGTTTTTCCGCTAAATTTTAAATTGAGTTCGCCGCAAATTCGGCGTATAAATTTAAAAAGGCAAAAAATGATAACTGCAAAAGCTCTTTACGCATCCGCTCGCCTTAGATCGCTGCCGCTTAGCGTCTCGGGCGTGTTGCTCGGCAGCGGCGCTGCATACGGTGCGGACGTATTTAGAGCCGATATTTTCGCGCTGGCGCTGCTTACGACGCTGCTGTTTCAGGTGCTAAGCGACTATGCCAACGACTACGGCGACGCGGTAAAGGGCACCGACGACGAAGGCAGACTGGGACCGCGCCGCGCGATCCAAACGGGGCAGATGAACGCGGAGCAGATGAAGCGCGTCATCGTCGCTACGGCGCTGCTTTCTGCGCTTTGCAGCCTTGCGCTAAGTGTTTTGGCATTCGGCGAGCGGTTTTATCTCGTGGCTCTATTTTTGGCGCTAGGCGGTGCGTCGATACATGCCGCGATCCGCTACACCGTGGGCGCCGGCGCATACGGCTACAAGGGGCTCGGCGACGTTTTCGTGTTTTTGTTTTTTGGCCTTTTGAGCGTGCTGGGCTCGTATTTTTTATATGCGCGCTCGCTAGATGCGGTGCTGCTGCTGCCGGCGTGCGCGTGCGGTATGCTAAGCACCGCCGTGCTAAATCTAAACAACATGCGCGACATCCAAAACGACGGGCTCAAGGGCAAACGCACGATCCCCGTTCGTATCGGACTGCGCGCGGCTAAGCGCTACCACTACGCGCTGATCGCGGGCGGAGCGGGTCTGATGCTTTGCTACTCGCTTTTGCGGGGCGACTCGGGCCTAAAACTACTCTACGTAGCGAGCTTTGCGCCGCTTATTAGGCACCTATTTTTCGTATCAAAGGTTCGGGAGTGTCGCGATTTCGACGGACAGCTAAAGGTCGTCGCGCTCTGCACGTTTGCGATGTCGGCGCTGTTTTTCGTCGGGGAGATTTTGAGTTAAATTTAAACGCCGCGCTGGTAAAAATTTACGAAATCTCCGCACCGTCTTGTGTCGTCAAATTAAGCGAGCAAAAGCCGCTCTTAAGTCCATACAAGCCCCGTCACACCACGCTTTAATTGCCGTTTTTACGGCGGGCTGCCCGCCTTTTGCGTCAAATTTAAAAACTAGAGCATTAATTCTACAAACGGCCCACGTGTTTGGCGCGGTAAGTTTTATGCTTATTGCACGGGCGGCAGCTCGCACCGCAAATGCTGCTTTAGCCCTACTTTTGAGCCTTCGCGCCGCTAAAATTTTACTAAATTTTACACACTGCCTCTTTGAAACGACGCTTGCGAAACCATATCTCCCTGCGCACAGCTCCCTAAAACTCGAAGCAATCTTGCACGTTGCTTAGAACTTCGCAGCCGCAATACCCGCCGTTTTGCTCGCAAAAGTCCAAGATTGCCGTCTCGTTCGGCGCGCGGCGGGCTCGCAAAAACTCCAGCGTGAGCCTATGCGTGCCGTCGCAGCCACGATGCGCCAAGCCCTCGTCTAAGAACTCAAATAGCCGTTCAAACTCCGCCCTACTCATCGGCAGGCTCTTTTCAAATGCATCTCGCTGCCGCTGCGCCGCGAGCTTTTTGAGTTCCTTTTTCCTGGATTTTTCCACTATTTCTCCTTTGCTGCGCCGCCTTGCCGCACGGATATCCTTTGGATGCATTAACCTCATACCCGTCGTCCCCCGCCCCAAGCGGCATGCAAATTTCATCCAAACCGTGCGCTACCTCGTCTATACCGAAATAATGCTTATTAATTTTTAGCAGAGCGCGAAATCGCAAATCCGATGATTAAATTTTATCTAGAAGAAAGAGCTATGTTTTCGGCTAAATTTTGCCGTACCGAGAGGTAAAATTTGGTAAATTCGGATGAAATTCTATCGAGTAGATGTGTAGAATTTGACCATAAACTAAAACAAAAGCGGTCGCGCCCGAAACGCGGCCGCTAAATTTTAAAATTTTACTTCTCAAATGCCTTTTCTAGGCTAAACGGAAACGCCTGATAGCCCATCGCGTTGGTCATTTTGATTTCGATGCTAGGCTCTTTTGCGCCCCATTCAAACTCGTTGATATGAGGGCTAGGCACGCCGACCGGGCGGCCCTTGGCGATGTCAAACTGCATGCCGGCGACCGCTGAGTAAACCATCACGCTATCAAGGTCGTCTTGATACTGCGCTAGCGAAGTAACCGAGCTGTACCACTCGCTGCCGCGTTGTTTGCCGTATTCCCAGACTTGCTCGACGGTCTTAGCATTCTCGTCGATTTTATAGACGACCGCGCGGGAGTATTTCATACCCGCCATCGCAGGCTGCTCCATGCCGCGGGTATCGCCATTGTCAAAGACGGTTAGATACACAACGCCTTTTTTGGACTTGCTATCGATGCGAAATGCCGTATGCTGCGTCCACTGCCAGTCAAATCCGCCCTTCTCGCTCTCATATCCCGGGCATTTTGAGTACTCGTCCTCGCAGACGATCTTTTTGCCGTCTTTATCTACGGGTTGGAGCAAATAGCCCTTAAATTCGTCCTTCCAGCCTTTGTGCGCGCCCATTATCCATTTGACTTTTTTGTCGCGGCCGATCTTGATGACGGCGTCTTGGTGGCGGCTGGAGATGATGATGCTATCGTCGCTTGGATCATAATCCACGCTATTTACGTGCGCCCAGTTGCGCCCCGGGCCCGAGCCCACGATGTCGCCCCATTTTTCGTTCGTATCCATCGCGGCTAGCTCGTCCGAGCTAGCGGTGTGGCCTGCCTTGCTAGCGTCGATATTTAGGCACACCGCGCCCTGGTCGAGCGTTTTTAGCACGATGTCGCGGTATGGATCTAAAATTTCATACAGCCTAAAGTCATCCACGACGTTGCCGTCTCTATCGACCTCGACGATGACGTCGCGCACGGTGCGGACGTTTTTGCCGTCGGCGCGTTTATAGTTGGCATTTGCCGCGCGAAGGAAATAGTGTCCATTTTGCGCCACGTCTAGCGAGTGCGAGAAGTCGTTGTAGCCCGCAGGTAGCTCGCGGTTGAAAATTTCGCGTCCCATTATGTCGTATTTTGCGTATCTTTGACCGTAGCCCCACGTCATCGCGCCGTCGTCGTTTTGCTTAAAGCCCATCATGACGCCTGCGCTAAAAGGCTGCTTGAGGTCGTAAATTTTACTAGGCTCCAGGTACCAGCGCACTTCGCCTTTGGTGTCCAGGATGAAGTTATTCGGGCTATAGTTCCACTCGATCGCGCCGCCTGCGGGGTTGTTCCACACGACTTTGGTGCCCTTGCCCGTTTTATTTACGAAGTTATTTACGTAGTAGAGGCGGTTTGCAAATTTTGCGCTCGGAGCCTTCACGACCTCGATTTTATCAAATAGCGCGCCCTTTTGAGACGGCATGCCAGAGCTCTCTAGATAGATCGCAGGCGCGTAAATTTTATAGCTTTCTTTTACGTGCTCGGTTTGGCCCTTATAAATTTTATCGTACTCTACCTCGACGGTATTTTGATAGTCTGGGTAGAGCCCAAAAACCGGGATTCCGCCGTGCGTGCGAAGGTGCTTGTCGGCGACCTTATAGCTGATCGTCTGACCGTCCGGCTTCGGCACGATAGTGACTCTTGCGTTTGCTAGCGTGTAGCCGCCGTTTTTGATGACCGCCGTTAGAGGCGCGGTGTCGTACGGGTTTACGACCACTTCGCCGATCTTACCCGGGATGCCGTAGTCGATGTGCGAGCCGCTAGGTCCGCCGATAGCTAGCGCGGCAGTGCTTAGACCGCCGAGTAACGCCGCAGCTAGGGCGACTGACGAGAGAGTTCTTTTCATCTTTTCTCCTTTATTAGTGATAAGCGGACTGATCG
>CAUONQ010000175.1:0-3850 GCA_963456995.1 uncultured Campylobacter sp.
CCATTATACGGCGCCCGTTAAATTTACGCTCTGCGCGCCGCTCGTAAAGCTCGTGCGGGAATCTGCGCCGCATTTACCATAAAAAGCAAAACTCGCGCCGCCTATTTCATTTTCTCCATAGCGTGATTGTTTAAATATCAGCCGCCACCGCTCGCCGTCGTGAAAAGCTCGCCGCCTTGCCCGTCTAAAGACACCGACTGTCGCCGTTTTTATATTTATGGCGCATATAAGGCTCGGCGTGCGCTTGCCAGAAATCGGAGCGATTTTATATTTCGTGCAGGTCGCTTCATCGCAAAGCGTGCCTGTGAATAAAATCAAAATTTCATATTGCGGCTATGTTTGTACTTTGCGCTAGCTGCTACGCCGCGCCCGTTAAATTTACGCTCTTTGCGCCACCCCATCGCATTGTGCTCGCAAAGCTCGCGCATAAAATTTGCGCCGTTCGTTGCGCTTGCTAGCTTGCACTTCCTTGAGGCGCCATTTCGTGCCGCAAATACAGCCGCGTTGGTTGCTAGCAAATCCGTTTAAATTTCGTAAATTTAGTCCTTCCAAAGCCACCATTTCAGCTTGGCTTTGTCGGGACGGGGCGTGCTGGCGTAGTAGCTGGTCTCGGTAAACGTAGAGGATGCATCTGCCGCGTCCGAGCGCCTTTGTGCGTTCAAACATCTCGTCCGGATCCGCGCCCTTTAGCGAAGCGATGTCAGTGTAGCCGAGTGCCAGCAGATCGGCCTCTGTCGCCTCGCCGACATAGGGGATTTTCTTAAAATCACTCGCGCCTTTATTCAAATTTTACTCCAATCTTTATTCAAATTTCGCTTGGCTCGCCATTTGGATAAAATTTTAAAACCCTTTGAGAGTGCGGAATTTCAAAATTTCACTCGTGTGAGGCAAGTTTTAAAATTTTATCCACGCGGTGCGAAAAATTTTTAAAATTTTATCTCGCCGCTAGGCCGCCGCGCATATGCGCGCCGCTTTTTAGTGCTAAGACGTCCGCCCGCGCTCGTTATCGGAAATTTTATCCGCAAGCTAGCAGGGGGCTTGGGCGCGGCAAAGTTTAAACGTTTTTAATCCCCCGACGGAGCAAATTTACGCTTCCGCCTTGCGCCAAATGCAAAAATTCGATACGTTTGTTTCAAACTCCAACGGGAAATTTGAACTGGTTGTAGTCGAAAGCGCTATACTTTACCGCGAGTTTCAAACTCCAACAGAGCAAATTTTACATGCTAACCATACGGCGGCTATCGACAAAGCTCCTACGTTTCAAACTCCAACGGATTTTGTAAAAAGATGACGACGGTGCTTCGACGTCATCCGAGCCGCCTTTGTGCGCATTTTGATTAAAATTTCTCTCACGCGAAAACCATGCTTAAAATTATTTTGCATCAAATTTTACGCAAGCTCGAGCGCTAAATTTGATGCAAAATTCGTTCGCAAATTTCGCGCGGATCGGCGCTTTGATAGATCGGCCGACCGATCACGATAAAATCAGCCTCCGCCTCGCGCGCGATGCCCAGATCCGCCACTCGCTTTTGATCTGCTGCACTCTCGCCAAAAGGCCGTACGCCCGGGCAGAGCGTGATAAAATTTGCGCTCGTGGCGTCCTTTATCAGGCGACTCTCGAACGCCGAGCAGACCATGCCGTCAAGCCCCGCTTCATAGCTCATCACGCTAAACTTGCGCACGGCATCGCTTAAATTTTGCTCGTAAACCGCACTAAATTCTGCCTGATCAAAGCTCGTTAGCGCAGAGACTGCAAGCACCAGCGGGCGCGAACCGAGCCTGCCCAGTCGCCCCATCACCGCGCCCATCGCGCGTTTGCCGCTGCTTGCGTGCACGTTTATCATATCTACGCCAAGCTTTGCGATCTCCTCGGCGGCGTCGGCCATCGTGTTTGGGATGTCGTAGAGCTTTAGATCGAGGAAAATTTTAAAATTTCCAATCTTTTTTAGCTCCTCCACAAATCCCGCTCTGTCGCGCAAATACGCTCGCAGCCCAACTTTGAGCCAAATTTTATCCGAAAAGTCCGCAAGCTCCTCCGCCAGCTGCAAACACTCCTGCTTCGAGCCCAGATCAAGCGCGACGCAGAGCTTCACTGCTTATCCTTGCCGCGTACCGCGCCTTTGTTGCCCGCAGGTCTTTTTGAGATGGCGCCTCTGCTGCCAGCAGATTTTTTCGGCGTAGAGATTTTGCGCCCCGCGCTACTTTTCGGCGCAGTATTTTTACCCGCAGCGCTCTTTTTCGGTGCTGCGCTTTTGCCGACTCTGAAATTTCTATCCGCACCCTCTTTTTTCGGCGCGGCGTCTTTGCCTCGTTCGCCTGCCTTAAAATTTTTACTTCGCTCGCCCGTTTTGAAATTTTTGCCTGTTTTTTCCGTCTTAAATTTATCTCCGGCCTTAAAATTTCCCTCCGTTTTAAATTTTTTGGCGGGCGCACTGCGAGTTTTCAAATTAGCGGGCTTTTTAGACAGTCTGTTTCTGCTTGCCGTAGAATTTTTCGGCGTGCCGCTCCTCTTTGCCTTAGTAAAATTTTTCGTCTCACCGTCCGTGTCTGCGGGGATGAAATTTTTCGCCGCAGCGGGCTTGGAATTTTCGCTTGTCGTCGAGGATAGCTCGGAATTTACGCTTTCCGCCGTATTCGGCTTGGAAATTTTATCCGCCGCGATGTTTACGGGGCTATCTTTTAGCGCATCCAGCACGCCATTTATAAATTTTGGCGAGATGCCAAGCTCCTTGGCGGAGTTGATCGCTTCGTTGATGACGATGCCCGCATCGGTGTCCGTAAAGCGCAACTCATACGCCCCGAGCCGCAGTATCGCGCGCTCCAGAGCCGAAATTTCGGCGAGCTTGAATTCCTTTAAATTTTCATCTATCAGCGCATCGACTGCAGCGAGATTTTCGCTAGCGCCGCGCAGAAGCGCCAGCGTCCAGTTGCGCTGCTCGTTGCGAATGCGCTTCTCTTCCAGATACTCGTCCGCAAAGTCCTCGCCGCCGCCGTTCATATCCCGGGAGTAAAGCAGCGAGATCGCAGCGAGCCTGGCTTGGTGTCTGGTGGCCATTTTACGCCTTTATGTTGCGAAATAGACTTAGAAGCTCGATCGCGCCGCTCATTGCTTCAAAGCCCTTGTTTCCGGCCTTTGAGCCTGCTCGCTCGATCGCTTGCTCGATATTATCGGTAGTCAGTACGCCGAAGGTCACAGGCGCGCCGTATTTTAGCATGGTGTTTGCGATACCTTTGCTTACCTCGGCGCTTACGTAGTCAAAATGCGGAGTAGAGCCGCGGATCACCGCGCCTAGGCAGACGACGGCGTCGTAGAGCTTGGAAGCTAGCGCCTTTTCAAGCGCGAGCGGGATCTCAAAAGCGCCAGGAACAAGCATCAGGCTTAAATTTTCCTCCTTGCCGCCGTGGCGCAAAAACGCATCGTGCGCCCCCTCGACTAGGCGATCGGTGATGATGTGGTTGAAGCGGGCGTTGATGATTAGAATTTTTTCGCTGCCCTTAAGAGCAAGCGAGCCTTCGATGATTTTCATGATTTTCCTTTGCGTTAAATTTAGTGCTAAGCTTAGCTAAATTCGCCAAAATTCTAAATTAATTTCAGCATCACGGCGCTTGAAATTATAAGAAATAACAAGTGCTTTGCGCGTAGAAATTTTCTCGCGGTGGATAAATACGCCTAGGATCACGGCATCGATCGTGCGTACTAGCAGCGCGCTTAAGCCCGTACGTCCGGTCGCACATAAAAAGCGCTCCGATGAGGATGAAAGCAAAGCTTTGGCGTTAACAAACCGCCTAAATTTTAAATTTGAAGTGCGATTAAGATGGCTTAGATTGAAATTCGTCTTAAAATTAATCC
>CAUONQ010000176.1:0-3849 GCA_963456995.1 uncultured Campylobacter sp.
GCCATAAGATCCAGGGCATTGGTGCAAATTTTATCCCTGATAATCTTGATAGAAGCGTCATCGACGGCTTTTTGAGCGTCGAGAACGACGATGCGTTTGCGGCAGCTAGACAGCTGGCACAAAAAGAGGGCTTGCTCGTGGGTATCTCAAGCGGTGCGAACGTTTATGCTGCCGCGCAGATTGCCGCCAAGCCCGAAAACAAGGGCAAAGTGATCGTTACGATCCTCTGCGATACCGGCGAAAGGTATCTTTCTACCGAGCTTTTCAAATAGACGGCAGTTTTGCGCGGGTGCGGCGTTAGCGCAGCAATTTTTACGCATTTTACGCGATCGCGCAGCTTTGCGAGATTAAATTTTACGCTGGCGCCGGAATTGGCGCGATGAGTTTTGCGCGATCGCGCGGGTTATTGTGACGATTGAGCGACCATATTTTACATTTTCGCGTTACGTAGGCGCGATAATTAATACGATAGTTTATGTGCGAGCGAGGCGATTATTGCGATGGTCGCGCGATGACTTTACGCAAGCATCGCGATTTTGCACTTTACCCATTTGTTGATTTATCGATTAGCGGCTCGCTGCGAGATAAAATTTAGCCCCAAAATAGGGCTAAATTTTAAAATTTCATCTTGCACGCCAAGCTGATTGCGGGCGCGCTATGTATGACGGCGCGACCGCGCAACGCATGGCATTAAATTTAAAACCGCTAGGCCCGCCAAATCTGCGCGATCCGTACGCCGCAAAATTTTATATCGCCAGCTCGCACACGGCATAAAATTTTAAAATTCTACTGAAATTTCTAAGCTCGCTCGTGCGCCGCAAATTTTAAGTCCGCGGCATGTATAAATTTCAAATCCTCGCCGTATGTAAAACCCAAACTGCCCTTTAAATTTAGCCGAATTTCAAAATTTAATCATAAAAACGCTATCATCGGGGCAAAATTTTTAAGGTTGCAAAATGAGTTTGAGCTTGAAATTTCGCCCCAAAAGCCTTGATCAGATCGTGGGGCAGGGCAAGATCGTAGCGGTTTTTAAAAAATTCGTCGCCGCAGGTAGCATCCCGCACAGTATATTTTTCGGCGCCGCGGGCAGCGGCAAAACGACGATGGCGCGCGTGATCGCAAGTGAGCTGAACTACGATTTTTACGAGCTTGACGCCACGAGCCTGAAGGTCGAGGATATCCGCAAAATTTTATCCTCGCACGCAGGCTCGCTCATCAAGCCGCTCATTTTCATCGACGAGATCCACCGCCTCAGCAAGACGCAGCAGGAGGTGCTGCTAATCCCGATGGAGAACTACGCCGCGATCATCATCGGCGCGACGACGGAAAATCCGCAGTTCGTGCTAAGCAGCGGCATCCGCTCGCGTTCGATGATCTTTGAGTTTGAGCCGCTTAGCTACGAGGATTTGGAGGCGCTTTTAGCGCGGGTGCAGGGCGAGATCGGCTTTGAGATGGACGAAGAGGCGCGAAAATACCTGCTAAACTCCAGCAGCGGCGATGCGAGGAGTATGTTAAATTTGCTCGAATTTGCGCTTTTAGCAGACAGCGCCATTACGCTAGCTACGCTTCGCACGCTGCGTGCAAATGCCGTGGCTGCGGGCGTTAGCAGCGACGATGTGCATTATGAGCTCGCCAGCGCGATGATCAAAAGCCTACGCGGCAGCGACGCCGACGCCGCGCTGTATTATGTCGCGAGGCTGATAGATGCGGGCGAGAGCGCGGATTTTATCGCGCGCAGGATGGTGATCCTAGCTAGCGAGGATATCGGCAATGCCAATCCAAATGCCCTAAATATCGCGGTTAGCACGCTAAATGCCGTCAGCAAGATCGGCTACCCCGAAGCTCGCATTATTTTAGGGCAATGCGCGATCTATCTGGCGCACAGCCCCAAATCAAACGCCTCGTATTTGGGCATCAACGCCGCTTTGAAGTTTGTCCGCTCCGCTGCTCCGCTGCCTACGCCGCGCTATCTCATCAACTCGGATAAGCAGGTCGCAGACTACAAATACCCGCACGACTTCGGCGGCTGGGTCGAGCAGGCCTATATGAGCGAGGCGGCGAAATTTTACGAAAGCAAGGGGATCGGCTTTGAAAAGACGCTGGATGAGTGGCTGGCGCGATTGCGCAAAGAAAAGATCGATATTAAGGAACGAGAATGAACTTCAGCAGCGTCCTAAAACTAATGAAGCAGCGCTACGGCTCGGATGGCGAGTATCTGTGGGATGGATATCCAAATTTTGCGGTTTTTCGTCACGCAGGAGGGAAGCGCAAGTGGTTTGCGCTTTTGATGCGCGGGCTTGCAAACGAAAAGCTCGGTCGCGCACCTCCTGGCTCAAGCGACGTGATAAATTTAAAAGTTTCGCCCGATTTGGCGGCAATTTTGCGTGACGAAAAAGGAATTTTTGCAGCCTATCATATGAATAAAAAGCACTGGATCAGCGTCTGTCTTGATGCGGTGCCGCGCGAACAGATTGAGGATCTAATCGAGCATAGCAGGGAGCTTACGAGGTAGAATTTGTGCCTGGGCTCGGTTTAAATTTGCGTGCGAAAGAGGCTAAATTTGAACCGAGAGCACAGATTTTAGCGGCTCGTGAGGCTTAAATTTAAAAATTTTTGCAAAGAGCGCGGATGAATGAGCAAAATTTGAAATATATCGCAAATTTAAAAGTGCAGGACGTGCCGTGGAGTAGGCTCACGACCGCTTACGGCAGGGCGAGCGAGTTTCCCAAAATTTTTGAGAAACTCGCGCGGGCAATCGAAGCTTGTAATGCGGCGCGCGGCTTGAGCGACGAGCAAAATTTAAAAAGCGAGCCCAGTGCAGGGCAAAATTTAAAAAGTGAGCTCGGTTGCGAGCAAAATTTTACGGATGCGGCAAGATGCGGCGCAGCGCAAAATTCCATAAATTTAGCGCAAAAGAGCGAGTCTAAATTTAAAAAGGCGGATAACGAGGCGGCGAAATTTAAAGCGGACGGAGAGACGGAGCTTAAAACGGACGCGACGAAGTGCAGCGAGGCGGAATTTAGGAGTGCGGATAGCGCGGCGATAAAATTTAAAGCGAGCCAGGCGAGTAAATTTAAAACGAGCGCGGCAGATAAGAGCTCGGATGTGAGCGAGCGGGAGAAATTTGACGCCAAAGCCCTCCAGGACGTGCTTGATAAGATTTTTAATGAGATAGAGCATCAAAGCACGCTTTGGCACGCAACCCCTTTTGCGCTGCTGTTTTTGACGCGCATCTTTATACGGGCGCGCGCTGTGGCGGGCAAAAACGTGAATAAAAATAATCAAAACGCCGCTGCAGCAGATAAAAAGCGAAACTATGCGGCGAGTAGAAACGACGAAAACGAAAACTGCGAAAACGAAGCGGCAGGCTTTATCGCGGCTCGGCTCGGCAGGTTTTTTGCGTTTATGATTGAGATTTGCGATGATGCCGATAATATCTCGCACGCAGCGCCGCTGGCGAGCTTTTCGGATATGCTTGCGGAAAAATATCTGTGGCCGCAGAGCGATGAGAATGACGAGGAGCGCTGGGAGGAGTACTTTTACGACGATGAGCTATTTTACAGCCTCTATTTTTATTCGCGAGCGGTTTTGGACGCGACGGGAGTGGACTTTACGCAGTTTAAGTCCAAGCCAGACCGGCGTTTTTAGGTGCATCGTTTGAGCGCTATGTTTAAGCCTCTTTCGCCGCCATGTTTAAATTTATCGCGGCGTGCTTTGGCGACGCTTTGTTTAAATTTAGACTTCAAAAAATTTTAAAATTCTTTAAAAATTTACGGCGTGCGGAATTTACAGATCGTCTTTTTAAATTTAAAATTCGCGCGATTTTTGATCGGCGGTATGGTTAAGGTG